>CAYOEI010000393.1:0-23205 GCA_964402825.1 uncultured Hyphomicrobiaceae bacterium | reverse complement strand
GATTGTCTATGCGCCGATAACTCATTGGGTGTGGGGCGGCGGTTTCCTCTCCGACGCCGGCGTACTGGATTTTGCCGGCGGCACTGTGGTCCATATCAATTCAGGTATTGCCGGTCTTGTCGCCGCACTCATGTTAGGGCGCCGTCGTGGCTACGGAACCGAGAATATGGCGCCTCATAATCTGGTGCTGAGCGTCATCGGCGCCTCGCTTTTGTGGGTCGGCTGGTTTGGCTTCAACGCGGGCTCCGCGGTCGCTGCCGACGGCTCTGCGGGCATGGCCATGGCGGTCACCCAGATCTGCGCCGCCGCGGCAGCGCTGACATGGATGTTCGCTGAATGGATTATTCTCAAGAAACCGAGCGTGCTGGGAATTATATCGGGCGCGGTAGCCGGTCTTGTCGCCATCACGCCAGCCTCGGGCTACGTTGATCCCATGGGCGCGCTGTTCATTGGCCTCGCTGCAGGCCTCGTCTGCTTTATCGCCTCGGTGAAGATCAAGAATAAGTTTGGGTATGACGATTCGCTCGATGTGTTCGGTATTCACGGCGTGGGCGGTATCGTCGGGGCAATCCTCACGGGCTACCTCGCTGTCGAGGCGATCGGCGGAACCGCCGGCAGCATGAGCCAGGTCTTCATTCAAATCCAGGGCATCGCGGCGACGCTGGCCTGGTCGGCATTCGCCACATTCGTCATCCTCAAGATCATTGATCTTGTCATCGGCCTGCGGGTCGATAAGGACGCCGAGATCGAGGGTCTCGATATCAACCTTCACGGTGAGGTGGTTCAATAACCAGAGTAATGAGCCGGGGTCTTTGGCCTCGGCTCCTACCCTGATTTGGAGACCGGATCGGGGTAGAGTTCTTCGGTTCGCGCGCTTCCAGATGCCTGTTTTTTCCCACTGAAAAACTGCTCGCTGATTTCTTCCGCCGGACGGGGCGGTGAGAAAAAGTATCCCTGTATCTCGGTGTATCCTTCTTTAGCCACATAATCGCGCTGTTCCACGGTTTCCACGCATTCTGCCGTGGTGGTCATACGCAGAGATTTGCCAAGACTCGCCACCGCGCGCACAATGGCAAGGGCATCCTCGGAGTTGGAGAGGTCGTGAATAAAGCTGCCGTCGATCTTAATCTTGTCGAAAGGAAAACTGCGCAGATAACTCAGTGATGAATATCCCGTTCCGAAATCATCCATCGCGATCCGGACACCGAGACTTCGCAGCTGATGCAGGATATTGAGTGTGCTCTCGCTATTGCTCAGCAAGACAGATTCCGTAATTTCGAGCTCAAGCCTGCGGGGATCCATATCAGACGCGCCCAACGCACTCATGACGATGGGCACAATATTGCCTTTCCTGAACTGAACCGGTGAGACATTCACGGCAATGTTGACATCATCAGGCCAAAGGGACGCATCGGCGCAGGCCTGGCGAATAACCCATTCGCCCAGCGGAACGATCAACTCGATCTCCTCGGCAATCGGAATGAATTCGGACGGGGGCACAAAACCACGCTCAGGATGACGCCAGCGGAGCAACGCTTCCAACCCTGATATCTTACCGGTTTCGAGATTTTGCAGCGGCTGGTAGTGTAACTCAAACTGACCCAGTTCAAGCGCTTTACGCAGATCGATATCCAATTCGCGCCGCGATTTTACCTCAGAGTCCATACCGGGTTTGAAGAAGCTGTATGAGCCGGTCGCATGGCGCTTTGCTCCGTAGAGCGCCATGCCGGCATTTTTCAGTAACAGATCCGGATCTACTCCATCGGCGGGCGCTATCGAAATCCCGATGCTCGCGCCGACGATGACCTCATGCCCGTTGATATCAAACGGCCGTTTAATGACATCGCAAACCCGCTGTGCGAGTCTGGTCGCATCCTCGGGCTGGTCCGCGCCAACCTGCACCATAGCGAATTCATCATTGCCAAGCCGGGCGATTGTGTCACACCCTCGCGCACAACTGGTTAAGCGCTTGGCGACCAATTTCAGAAGCTCATCCCCGACTGGATGGCCAAGTGTATCATTCACTCTCTTGAAGCGATCAATGCCCAAAGACATGACGGCGACATCCTCGCCACGGCCAAGGTGCTGCAACGCCTCGTCGATTTGTGATCTAAGCATGGAGCGGTTTGGCAGACCGGTCAGGGCGTCATGCTTCGCCAGATGATCCACTTCAGCTTCAACGCGGCGAAGGTCAGTGATGTCCTGGTGGGTGGCGACCCAACCGCCATCATCCATGGGCTGATGCGAGATAGCAACTGTCCGGCCGTTCGTAAGTTCCTGAATTTTGGTGGAAACTACTTTCTCTTCAACTGCGGCAAGGCGCTCCTGGATATATACTTCCGGGTCGCTGCCGGCAAAGACACCACTATCAATGCGATACTCGATAATGCTGCGAAAGGGCGTTCCGGGCCTCGATAAATGCGGTGAAAGTTCATACATCTGGATGTAGAGATCATTGCAAACCATCAGGCGCTTGTTCGCATCGAACATACACAAACCCTGAGTCATATTGTCGAGTGCGATATTGAAAATCCTGTTTCGCTCTGTCAGCTTTTCATCCTGCTGGTCGAGATCCTGCAGCGCCTTGACTGCCTTCTCTTTCGCGATATTGGCTATTTCCAGATTTTGCTGCGCAGAGCTCAGCGCATTCTCATAATCGGACGCATCCGCGGCTTTGGTTAAGATATTCCTCGCTTTTTTGGTCGCGAAAGCCAGGCAGAAGGTTAGGGCGCAGAGCGCAGCCACCTTCTCCACTTCGGCGCCGATCAGAATATTTTCGGAAGTGATATAGCTTGTGTAACTACTGGTGATACCGTTCTGACCCTCCTTCAGGATGGAAAACCAAACTAAAAGGCTCCAGCCAATAGCGGCCGTTGATCCCGTCAAAAGTATTGGCCTGGGATGAAATCGTAATGCTCGCAGAGCGATCAGAACAAATAGAAACGTCAATGACGGCGCTTTCAAAATACTGCCCGCGGTCATTTCATAGCAGTACTGATAGCTCCAGATGAGTGCCAGGTAGATTGTAATGTCGATAATATTTATGAGTTCAAACACCCAGTTCTGAAACGGGGTTTTGCACGCAATCAAATATCGTATAAGCGAAGTCAAGATCAGTCCTGTCAGGATGACAGGAATCCACAAATTGAACTTTTGCTCAGGGCTGGAATAAAGCGACAAGTAATACAGAGTCAGAGTAAACGCGCTGATGCATGACTGCGCAATGGCAATATATTTCTCACCGCGAACATCATGATCGAGAAACGTTAGCAGCAGTCCAGTTGACTTTCTTGAATGATCGTCCAGTCCGCGCGCCTCTTGTTCGGCGATAACAGCGTCCTGAACTTCAGCATCGAGCCCCTGCTTCGCTTTAACCTCAGTTGATTCTGCCGAAGACCGCATTTTCAAAGTCCAACTGTCATATACAAATACCGATTTAAATCCCGGCTCGGACCGATGCGTGTCTTTGAGATCAAAGTGCCGAATTTTATATACAAAATGGTTAATAACTTGATCGTCATAACAGTAGGAAGAAGAGTGTATTTCCAGGCAGCCCCTATATCTTGAAACAACCTGTATTCACCGGGTTTTTGGACTATTCAGAAGTGGTAATATCCAGGCTCCTCCCAAAGCTAAATTCCAGCCAATTCTTAATGCGGGATTAACTACTTTTCCCCCATCATTTAGAGAATTGTCCCGCCCTGGCGTTTGGGTAGTATCGGGTCGCGTACATGAATCAGAGCGGATAATGCCTTCCGGCAACACGACAATCGTCCAAAATTCATTACCTGTGTCACCGTTTGTCATGCTGGCCGAGTTGCTTGACGGCATTGAGCCTGGCGCGCCGGCCATCGAGCTGACCATTGGCGAACCGCGTCATCCCATGCCTGAAATGGTGATGAAGGGGCTCGAGGAAGCCAAACAGCTGTTCGGCAGATATCCGCCAATTCAAGGCACGGATGAATTCCGCGGTGCAGTGGCGGACTGGTTGGGCCGCCGCTATGGCGCCCTGAAAGGACTTGGCCCTGATACGTTGGGCATCCTGCCGCTTTCCGGCACCCGCGAGGGCCTGTTTCACATCGCCTTCTGCGCCAAAATGCGCAAGCCGGGCATCGCTAATCCGGCGATAATGATGCCCAATCCGTTTTATCATACCTACGCCGCGGCGGCCGGCGTGTCTGACACTGATCCGGTATTTTTGCCTGCGGGTGAAGACACCGGTTTTCTGCCGGATCTCGATGCCATCGATCATGAAGTGCTCAAGCGCACAGTTGCTTTTTTCTTGTGTTCGCCGGCAAATCCCCAAGGCACAGTGGCGGATACCGCCTATCTGTCCCGCGCGGTTGAATTGGCGCGCGAACATGATTTCCTGCTCATCACGGACGAATGCTACTCGGAAATTTACACGCAAAGCCCGCCGCCCGGAGCGCTTGAGACCGCCTGGGAGGCAACCGGCTCCCTGGCCAATGTCATTTCCATGCACTCATTGTCGAAGCGCTCCAACCTGCCGGGTTTGCGCCTGGGCTATTGCTCTGGCGACCCCGATTTCATTGAAGCATTTGCCGGATTTCGCAATGTGCTCGCGCCGCAAGTGCCCCTCCCTGTTCAGCACGCCGCAGTGCTGGTGCTGCGTGATGAAGAGCATGTTGAGAAAAACAGGGCGCTTTACAGGCAAAAATTCGAGGCTGCGGACATGATTCTGGCGGGTCGCTATGGCTATACCCGCCCTGAAGGGGGTTTTTTTCTCTGGCTCAATGTCGGTCAATTCGGCGGCGGTCTGGAAGCAGTGAAAACACTTTGGAAAGACTGTGGTGTCAAACTCCTCCCGGGGCGCTATCTGGCGCGCGATGATGCCGATGGCACAAACCCGGCTGTGGACTTTATTCGCGTCGCGATGGTTCAGGATCTGGCGACAACCGAAGAAGCACTGAAACGCATCGTCGAGACTCTGAAATAGGCCCGGCAGACAGGAAGACGGCCAATAAATTAGTCAGTAAGTTGGATAGTAAGGATGGGGAAACATGGCGCTGGCAAGCAGTAGCGCGGATCGAAAGAGACTTCTTCCCAGTACGATTGAGACTGGGTTGAAACGGCTCTCATGGTGGTGCCTCGGCGCCGCCCTTATCGCCATGGCACTCGCCGCGTGGGCGAGCCTCGCCACCTGGTCAATGCATGATCCCAGCCTGAATCACGCGACCCGGGCTGCTCCAGAGAATCTGCTGGCTTATTGGGGCGCAGTCACAGCCGATCTTTCCATCCAGTCCCTGGGATTGGCCGCTATCTTTCTGTTTCTGCCACTTGCCGCATGGGGGTGGCACATCTCATTCGGAGATTTCCCTGCGCGGGCTAAATCACGCCTGGCCGCCTGGCCGCTTGGCGTGATCCTGGTCGCGGGTGGTTTATCGTCGCTTCCTGAACCTGATGCGTGGCCACTGCCGAACGGTTTTGGCGGAATCACTGGCGATCTTGCCCTTGCAGCCATCAGGATGGTTCTTGCGCCGCTTCCCGAAATCATGTTGCGCGCTATTGCCGCGCTGGCTTTTCTCGCCGCAGGAGGGGCCGCCATACTCTTCGCTTCGGGCTTCTCCAGCCAGACATGGGCCACGCTACGCGGCGGGAAGCAACCCAGGGCCAACTCTTCAGAATTTATTATTTTCGGCGCCATGGACCGCATTGGCGGGGCCTTGCGTTCGCTTTTTGCAGGAATGCGCCGCAATTCATCTGATGAAGGGGCTTCCCATACGCCGAAGGATGATGATGGCTACGATTATTCAGAAACTGATTACGATCTGAACGCCGATCCGGAACTTGACGATTCGCTGCCAAAATTTTTACAGCGCGGACGCCAGGCCTCACCTACGGACGCTTCTGGCCGTATCGAGCCGTTCTTTGCCAATGCCAATACACCGACCCTAACTCCGGCGGATATGAACGGCGAAGACACAGAAGAAGACGAGGAAACCCCCTACACGATTTCCCGTAATAACAAAGAAGCCCCGGTGCGGATGAAGACCCATAGCGCACCGGCCCAACTTGAAATGCTTTCTGATTTCTCCCTTCCACCGACGCGTTTGTTGAAAAAGGCCCCCTCCGCGCGGCGTGGCCCGAGTATCAGCGATAAAGTGCTGCAGCAAAACGCCCGGCTTCTGGAAGAAGTCCTCCAGGATTTCGGCGTTAAGGGCGAAATCACCAATGTGAGCCCGGGACCGGTGGTTACGCTTTATGAACTTGAACCGGCGCCAGGAACGAAATCATCGCGGGTTATTAGCCTTGCCGATGATATCGCCCGCTCCATGAGCTCTATTTCTGCGCGTGTTGCCGTCGTGCCAGGCCGCAATGCCATCGGTATCGAGTTGCCGAATATGCGCCGGCAGATGGTTTTCCTGCGCGAGCTGCTGGAGTCGAGCGAGATTAGCGGATCAGATGCCGATCTCATGCTGGCTCTGGGTAAGAATATCGCCGGCGACCCGATTTGTGTCGATCTGGCGCGTATGCCCCATTTGCTTATTGCCGGCACCACCGGTTCGGGCAAATCGGTTGGCATCAATACGATGATCCTTTCGCTTCTCTACCGGCTCGACCCGAACCAGTGCAAATTCATCATGATCGACCCGAAGATGCTGGAGCTTTCTGTTTATGACGGCATTCCTCATCTTCTGGCTCCGGTGGTGACAGACCCGAAAAAGGCCGTGGTGGCGTTGAAGTGGACCGTCAAGGAGATGGAGGAGCGCTACAAGCGCATGTCCAAGCTCGGCGTGCGTAACATCCATGGCTACAATGAGCGTGTTGCCGAAGCCCTGGAGCGCGGCGAAGTCCTGACCCGGACCGTCCAGACCGGCTTTGACAAGGAAACCGGCGAGGCGATTTTCGAGCAGGAGGAAATGAACTACGAGCCAATGCCCTATATCGTCGTCATCGTGGACGAGATGGCGGATTTGATGATGGTTGCGGGCAAGGATATCGAAGGCGCGGTCCAGCGGCTTGCGCAGATGGCCCGCGCCGCGGGGATACATCTTATCACGGCGACCCAGCGGCCAAGCGTCGATGTGATAACCGGCACGATCAAGGCTAACTTCCCGACCCGGATTTCCTTCCAGGTCACATCGAAGATCGACAGCCGCACCATCCTTGGTGAGCAGGGCGCGGAGCAACTGCTCGGGCAGGGCGATATGCTCTATATGGCCGGCGGCGGGCGGATCATGCGCGTTCATGCGCCTTTCGTATCTGATGATGAAGTTGAAAAGGTCGTGCGCTACCTGAAAAAACAGGGTATCCCCGAATATCTTGAAGCTGTAACCACTGATGAGGATGAGGCCAGCGGCGACTATGGCGACATGTCCGGCAACGGGACGAGCGGCGACGCCATTTATGATCAGGCCGTCGCGGTCGTATTGCGCGACCGCAAGGCTTCCACCAGCTATGTGCAACGCCGCCTTTCTATCGGGTATAATCGTGCAGCGACTCTGATAGAGCGGATGGAGGAAGAGGGCGTCATCTCATCCGCCAACAATTCCGGCAAACGCGAAATTTTGATTGGTGAAAACGTCTAGAGCATGTTCTAGTCGCCATATGTTCGCCACTTGTGCGGATTACGAAAAATCCGTCTGAAGTTTGACCGTTTTCGCGTTGATCTCTATGCCCTTCTTCAAATCGGCACGGACAGATCATAAATTGGCATTTCGTATATGGCATATCCTGATATCACCCTATTCAGCTGCTGGGCGGCACGTATATGCATTCTGGCCGCAACGGCTTTTCCCGTGATTGCCGCTGCGCAACAAGCAGCGCCGCAAACTGAACAACAGCCGCAACAAAGCATAACAGCCGAGCAGGGCGAGCAACCTGGCGTCAATACGAATTCAACCGGGTGGAACACGCAGAGCTCTTCTGACGGCGCGGTCGCTCCAGCGGCGCCGCAGAATGCGGAGACCTCATTTGCCCTGACATCAGAGCAGAGGGAATTGCTCGCCCAGATTAACATCTATCTGAACGAGCTGGATAATCTTGAGGGCCGGTTTGTGCAAACAGACCCCAGTTCTGAACAGAAACGGGGGCTTTTTTACATCAAGCGGCCCGGACGGGTGCGGTTCGACTACGCATCGCCCAGCCTGCTGCGCATCGTATCGGACGGGTCATATCTGTCGATTGAAGACCATGATCTGAAAACAGTCGATAAATTCCCCCTTGATGCAACCCCGATCCAGCTGTTGCTTGGAGAGGATATCGATCTTGCCCGCGACGCGATAATCCTGGACATGCGGCAGGATCAGAATGCCGTTGCGCTGGTTCTTAAAGACAGATCAGGAAATTCAGGCGGTCAAATTCAGATATATTTCAAGCGCCCGGAGCTTCAACTCTATGAGTGGGTGGTAACGGACGTCCAGGGTCTGGATACCCGTATGCAACTTGCTGATCTGGTATCCGGTATCGATAAAACAACAGACTTCTTCAAAGCTTCAGATATTGAGCTGGAAAATATCGGTAACAATTGAGTGTTAACGTTAATACGCGCCTCCGGGCCATTATGAACGCCACGGAAACTGTTTTATTTCTTAAATATCAAAAAGTTATAAAATTCTCCCGTTTCAGGCCGAGGGAAAATTTTAACGGCCGTATTAACAAGGCGTTAATTTTTTTCACAGGCAAATATTGAAATCCCCGAAAACAGGCATAAATGTAAGTCTATAAGCGGGTGACGTCGATCTTTATCGGTAGTGCCCCCCGTCTAGCCGAAGACTCACTCGCTTGCGCCGGATTCCCTCCCGGCGCACCGCATGTACGCGGTTTTGACGCCCAACCCCCCAAAGGTTGGGCGTCTTTTTATATGCGCTCTGTTGACCTTGAGGGGATTTCAGCGCCATTAGCTGTTCTTTTTGACTGCAAGACAAAAAATATGATTGGGGCAAGATGAATTTCAAACTGGCAACCTGGAACGTCAATTCCGTTCGCATGCGCTTGGATCTGATCGAACGCTTCGTTGAAAAATACCAGCCAGACATTCTGTGTCTTCAGGAAACAAAATGCGCGGACGAGCATTTTCCCTTGGCAAAACTCCGCGCCCTGGGTTTTGACCATATCGAACTGCGGGGCCAGAAAGCCTATCACGGGGTCGCGACGCTTTCCCGTATTCCAATTGAGCGCGTTGAGTCACGCGATTTCAATGGTACCGGGGAAGCCCGTCATCTGGCGGTACGCCTGTGCGTAAATGAGGCCAATGGAGCCGTGGTCCATAATTTTTACGTTCCGGCCGGCGGTGATATTCCAGACGCTAAAAAGAACCCGAAATTCGGGTTGAAGCTAAAATATCTTGCAGCAATGGAACGCTGGTGCGCCCAGCAGAGCAATAAAGCCGCCAACCGGGCTATCCTGGTTGGCGATCTGAATGTGGCGCCGCTGGAGAGCGATGTCTGGTCGCACAAGCAACTGCTGCGCGTGGTGAGCCACACACCGGTGGAAGTGGATCACATGGATGCCCTGCGCAATGCGCATGACTGGGTGGATGTAATGCGCGAACACATCCCCCCCGAAGAAAAGCTGTTTACCTGGTGGAGTTACCGGGCGCGTGACTGGCGCAGCTCGAACCGGGGCCGCCGGCTAGATCATATATGGGTGACGCCTGCCCTTAAAAAGTCGTCCGTAGCCCTTCGTGTGATTGACGAGGCGAGAGATTGGGAAAAGCCGTCTGATCATGTGCCAGTTCTGGCGGAGTTTGACCTGGCGGCAGGCTGAACCGGGAGAGCTCGGCCATAATATCGCGCACCGGCAAACTTTCATTGTCCTCGATATTCACCGTCTCAAACAGGCTCACTTCAAGCCTGTTCATTTCTGGCGCATTTTCTCCAAACCCCTCGCAAGACAATTCAGGCAGGGTCAATACGGGTAACTGAAAATCGCGGGTTTCGTCAGCGGACTGCGATACGGCCGCGGGCGGGGGCAGGAACTCGAACTCCTCAACAACGGTATCCAGCTCAGGCTCATACTCTTGTTCAGGAAGAGAGGATTCGTCGAGCATTGCATTGAGCTCGTGGAGCTGCTTGGCGATGTGTGTCAGGTTGTTCCTGATATTTGTTGCGAAACATTCCGCCAGCACCGGGCGCTCAAACACCAGATGCCCCATTAATTCGCGGGAGATCTGAAGAGCGACCACGTCCTCGAGCGCAATTGAATTATGATAATGGTCCATCTCGACGAACATGGCCATTTCGGAAATGGCTGCGCCAGGTTCAAGACTGGGAGTAATATCATCGGCTCCCTGCTCAGGCAGGGCGACTCTGCCTTCAAGGATATAAAGAGCTGAATCTGCAGGCGTACCAGCCAATGTAACCGGTTGTCCGGCGTCGAACCGAACCGTATCGCCCCTGAGAATTATGGCCGAAAGTAACTCACTGCCCAACCCGCTTAACATGGGTGAACACGCAAGCAACTCGGCAACCGCGCCGTGCTGCATCTACACAAACTCCGAACAAGTTTGATACGCAATACTGAGATTGAAACTTAAGGATACGCTGTACTGAAATACGCGGTACTGAACTACGCGGTACTGGGAATACGCGGAACATGCCCTGGAAAAAGGGCAGGCCCTACATTAGCGCGAAAGGGGGGGGGGAACGCAAACAATATTTAAGGCATCAGCTTGTATCCGCCCATTTCAGTCAAAAGCAGCTCGGCATTGGACGGGTCTTTTTCAATTTTCTGCCGCAGCCGGTAGATGTGCGTTTCCAGCGTGTGCGTCGTCACACCGGCATTATAGCCCCACACCTCTTGCAGCAGCACTTCGCGCGTGACCACTTTTTCACCCGCGCGGTAAAGATATTTGAGGATCGAGGTTTCTTTCTCCGTGAGACGGACCTTTGAACCGTCTTCGGTGAGCAGAAGTTTCGTGGCTGGACGAAACGTATAGTGGCCAATGTTGAAAATTGCGTCTTCGCTCTGCTCATGCTGGCGAAGCTGTGCGCGCACCCGCGCCAGCAGGACCGAGAAGCGGAACGGTTTGGTGACATAGTCGTTTGCGCCCGATTCAAGGCCGAGGATCATATCGGCATCCGAATCCTGCCCCGTGAGCATGATGATCGGGCTCTTGAAGCCGTTTTTGCGCAATATCTTGCAGCTCTCCCGGCCATCCATGTCCGGCAGGCCAACATCAAGAAGAATGAGATCGATCTGGTCCGCTTTGGCCGCGTCGATACCCTGCGCCGCGGTTTCCGCGGTACGGGATTCAAATTCATCATGCACGGCAAACTGATCACTCAGCGATTCGCGCAGATCGTCGTCGTCATCGATAATCAGGATTTTGCGCGCGTTGCTCATCTTTCTCTCCATGGCATGGATGCTAAGGGCCCTTAAATGGGTCAAGAGCATAAGCTATCCGACAATATATAATCCTACATAGTGTCATCACGCCCAATAGCGTACCGTGAATTACATGAAGAAACGTAACACACGGTCAAATGTCCGTGAACGGATTAGTCCGGTACTTCACGCAGTTCCGGGCGAGCGGCACCGTGGTATACTCCTGTTTGGGACACGCCATTGCGCTTGTGCACTGGGTCCTGCTGGCACGGTAACCCGTAAACGCGAAGGCGATGGCGCCACGCCGGCCGGCCGCTGGAAGATGCTGAAAATACTCTACCGCGCCGATCGGATCTCACGGCCAATCACTTCCCTGCCCGTGCGCGCACTGCGCCGTGATGATGGCTGGTGCGATGCGCCCGAAGATCCAAACTACAATCGCCTTGTCGCCATGCCATACGCGAAAAGTGCGGAAACCATGTGGCGTGATGACCATATCTACGATCTTTTGGTGATACTTGATCACAATACATCGCCGCGTATTCGAGGCGGCGGCAGCGCAATCTTCATCCATCAGGCGCGCGACGGCTATACACCAACGCAAGGATGCATCGCGCTAGACATTCATGATTTGAGAATGCTGCTGGAGGCCAGCGGACCAGGTTCGGTACTGACTGTATATCCCTGAGTGTATATCCCTAACCGCGTTTCCCGAAAATTGCCGTGCCCACCCGCACATAGGTGGCGCCGAGCGCAACGGCGCTCTCATAGTCGGTGCTCATGCCCATGGACAATTCGCGGCAATTGTTGCGCGCGGCAATTTTGTTCAGCAAGGCAAAATGCAGAGATGGCTACTCGTTGAGCGGCGGGATGCACATCAGACCCTCTATTTCGAGGCCAAATTCTTCACGGCACTGAGCTAAAAAAGCATCAACCTCACCCGGCGGCACGCCGGACTTTTGATCTTCCTCGCCGGTGTTGACCTGAACCAGAAGTTTCAGCTTGCGGCCCTGGCGCTCCATTTCCGCCGCGATAGCCGACGCGATCTTGGGCCGGTCGATGGTGTGAATACAGTCGAACAACGCAACCGCGTCGCGCGCCTTGTTGGATTGCAACGGGCCGATGAGATGGATCTCCGCATCGCTGTAACGCGATTTGAGCTCAGGCCATTTTTCCTGCGCTTCCTGAACACGGTTTTCACCGAACACTCTCATGCCGGCTTCAATGACGGGCTGGATATGAGATTCATCAAATGTTTTGGAAACGGCGATCAGCTTAACCCGCTCAGGATCACGCCCTGCGCGCTGCGCCGCCGCAGTGATTTTTGCTCTCACCGCATCAATGCGCGCCTGCGGGGATGGGCTTTGGGAAGGGTCTGCTGCCATGGTCATTTGGGGAGGTCTGGACTGAATTAAATTTCAAGGAACCATACGCGGTTGAGGATTGCACGCAAGGGCGTGATTGAGACATCTTGACCCGCCCGCCCTTATTGCCGACAAACGCTTCTTAGTAACGAGCCAATTCTCTGGACCAATTTATTGGATGAGCACGATATGACGCAATCGCGTTACAACGCGCGGGAGTGTGAATCCCGCTGGCAGAAACTCTGGGACGCCAAAAATTTGTTCCTTACCAGCGAGGATACCAGCAAGCCCAAATATTATGTGCTCGAGATGTTCCCTTATCCATCGGGACGCATCCATATGGGGCATGTGCGCAACTACGCCATGGGCGACGTTGTGGCGCGATATAAACGCGCCAAGGGCTTCAACGTGCTTCACCCCATGGGCTGGGATGCGTTCGGCATGCCGGCCGAAAACGCCGCCATGGCGCGCGGAGTTCATCCGGCCAAGTGGACTTACGCCAATATCGACGCCATGCGCTCCCAGCTCAAAGCGCTTGGCCTGTCGATTGACTGGAGCCGGGAGCTGGCGACCTGCGATCCGGAATATTACGCCCAGGAGCAAAAGCTGTTTCTGGATTTTCTTGATAAGGGCATCGTCTCGCGCCGCAGCGCCAAGGTTAACTGGGACCCGGTCGATAACACCGTGCTTGCCAATGAGCAGGTGATCGATGGCAAGGGCTGGCGTTCAGGCGCCAAGGTCGAGCAACGCGAGCTCACCCAGTGGTTTTTCAACATCTCGGATATGGCGGAGGATCTGCTGCAGGCGCTCGATGGGCTGGAGCGCTGGCCGGAAAAAGTCCGGACCATGCAGCGCAACTGGATTGGCAAATCCGAAGGCCTCCAGTTCAAACTCGATGTGGTGACGCCGGAAGGAGCGCCCGCTGGCGAACTGGAAGTTTTCTCCACCCGCCACGACACCATTTTTGGCATGACCTTCTGCGCCGTATCGGTGGACCACCCGCTCAGCGTCGAGGCGGAAAAATCCAATGAGACGCTTGCGGCCTATATGGAGGAATGCCGGCGCAGCGGCGCCACCGAAGAAGCCCTGGAAAAGGCTGAGAAGACTGGCCATGACTTAGGACTGCGTGTCGTGCATCCCTTCATTGAGGGAAAAACCGTTCCGGTATTCGCCGCCAATTTCGTGCTGATGGGATATGGCACGGGCGCCATTTTTGGCTGCCCCGGGCACGATCAGCGCGATTTCGATTTCTGCAAGGCGCTTGGGATCGACATCATCCCCGTGGTCGCGCCGGCTGATCTTAAAGGCGATGCGCTCAAAACTTATATCAATACCTATTCAAACCGGCCCGAAATCTATGACGGCGAAGGCAAGCTGATCAATTCCGATTTTCTTGATGGGCTGACCATTGATGACGCCAAACAGGAAATCGCCAGACGCTACGCGGCGATGAACCGTGGAAAAAGGCGAATAAATTACCGGCTTCGCGATTGGGGCATTTCTCGCCAGCGCTATTGGGGCTGCCCGATCCCGGTTATCCATTGTGAGGATTGCGGCATCGTACCGGTGCCGGTTGGCGATCTGCCGGTAAAACTTCCCGATGATGTGACCTTTGACAAGCCGGGCAATCCGCTCGACCGGCACCCAACGTGGAAAAATGCCGATTGTCCCAAATGCAGTAAGCCCGCGCGCCGGGAAACCGACACCTTCGATACTTTTGTTGACTCATCCTGGTATTTCGCGCGCTTTTGCTCGCCCCGCGCAAGCGAGCCGACACTCCGTGAAGCTGTCGATTACTGGCTGCCCGTCGATCAGTATATCGGCGGCATCGAGCACGCCATTTTGCATCTGCTCTATTCCCGCTTCTTCACCAGAGCCATGAAAGAAACCGGCCACGCCGGGCTCAAAGAACCTTTCGACGGGTTGTTTACACAAGGCATGGTCAACCACGAGACCTACAAGCTCGAGGATGGAACATGGGTCACGCCGGCGGACATCCAGATTTCGGGCGAGGGAAGTACGCGGCGCGCCACCCACGCCGAAACCGGCGCACCGGTCACCATTGGCTCTGTCGAAAAGATGTCCAAATCGAAGCACAATACCGTCGACCCGGAAGACATTATCGGCCATTACGGCGCCGACACCATCCGCTGGTTTATGCTGTCCGATTCGCCCCCGGAGCGTGATGTGCAATGGACCGAAGCGGGCGTCGAGGGCGCCTGGCGCTTCGTGCAGAGGCTATGGCGTCTGATTGGCGAGCTTGGCCCCCGCGCCTGCCTGCCGGGCACGGATATGCCTGCGACATTTAGCGATGACGCTCTGGCCCTGCGCCGCGCTTCGCACAAAGCTCTGCACGAAGTCTCGCGCAATATCGAGGCGCTGCGTTTCAACCGCGCCGTGGCGCATATTTATGAGTTCACCAACACGCTTTCGGCCCTTGGTGAGAATAATGACGAGGACCTGGCATGGGCGCTGCGCGAGGCGCTGGAGTTTCTAATCATCCTCACCGGCCCAATGATGCCACATTTAGCGGAAGAATGCTGGAATGCGCTTGGTGCAAGAGAAACATTGCTGGCGCAAACGCCGTGGCCCGAGGCCGATTCTGAGCTGCTGATTGAGGATACCGTCACTATTGCCGTTCAGGTGAATGGCAAGCGGCGGGATGAATTGACGGTTGCGCGAGACGCGGCGAAAGAAGATATTGAGTCGGCCGCGCTAAAGCTGGATAATGTTGTGCGCGCCATCGAGGGACGTAAAGTCAAAAAAGTCATCGTGGTTCCGCTAAGGATTGTCAATGTCGTCGCGTGAGAGAACGGATAAGAACAAATTTCACAGCCGCCGGCGCACGCTGGCGCTGATCGGTTCCGCCTTGCTTGCGGCGCCTTTCGTCTCTGCCTGTCAGCCGCTCTATGGCACCACACCAAGCGGCGCGCGGCTTAAAGATGTCATGGCCTCGCTGGAGATCCCCGAAATTCCGAGCCGCGTTGGCCTGCGCGTGCGCAACGAATTAATATTCGGCGTAACCGGAGGCGGCCGTCCGCCGGCGGCTGAATACCGTCTTGATATATCGGTGCGTGAATGGATCGTCGACACGCTGGTAGAGCGGACCGGCGACGCAAAGGGTCAATTGTACCACCTTGATGCGCAGTTCAAGCTGGTTCGGCTGGCCGACAAACAGGTGGTTCTTGAGGGCCGCAGCGCGGGCCGCGCGGCGCTTGACCGTTTCGACCCGATCTTCTCGAATATCCGCGCCCGGATCGATGCCGAAAATCGCGCCGCGCGCGTGGTGGCGGACGGAATCAAAACCCGTATTGCCGCGTTCCTTTCCAGCACGGCCTGATACAGCTTCCGGGCCGCTATAAATTATATTGAGCAGCATCCATGGTTGCTTTCAAAGCCGCCCAATCCGCCTCTTTCATCTCATCCCCTGAAACGCGCTTTTTAGCAGCGCTTGTGTATGGGCCCGAAGCTTCCCTCGTCTCCGAGCGCGCCCGTGAACTTGCGCGCACATTGGCCGGTAAGGAAGAACTAAAGGCGGAAATCATCCGCATCGATGACAAGGATCTCGCGGACAATCCCGATGTCCTGGCTATTGAGCTGCAGATGCAATCCATGTTCGCTGAGCGGCGCATCGTACATCTTCGGGCTGAACGCAGAGCGCGCCCCGAACTTCTGAAAGAACTTTTAGATGGGGAGTTGTCGGCGTATCTCATCGTCGAAGCCGGCAATTTGCGCCCCACTTCACCGCTGCGAAAATTGTTCGAAGCCAATGAGCGCACCGTGGCGCTGCCCTGCTATTCCGATCCGGCGCGCGACATGGCGCCGCTTGTTCGCAGCATCCTGTCATCCCATGACGTGAGCATCTCAGGAGACGCCCGCTCTTATCTTTTAAGCCGGCTGGGCGCCGACGTGGCGCTCGCCCGCTCGGAGATCGTCAAGCTGGCAACTTACGCCGGTAAGAGTGCCGAAATAACGCTCGAGGATATTGACGCGATCATAGGCGACATGAGCGCGGGCATGCTGGACACGCTGGCGATGGCAACGGCTGATGGCAGGACCAGCGAAGCCTTGAAGAACCTCGACAGCCTCATCGCCAGCGGTCAAAATCCCCATGGCGCGCTGGCCGCGCTGAGCCGTCACTTCCAGCGCCTGCACAGGCTGTGCGCGGCGGTCGAGGCGGGAGAACCGGCAAAGACGGCGATTGCAAAATTGCGTCCGCCGGTTCATTTCAAACAGCAGAGCGCGCTGATTGCCCAAACAAGAAAGTGGAGCCAGAGAGCTGCATCGGGGGCCCTGCGCCAGGTTCAGATCGCAACCCGGGCGACCCGAAGCAACACGGGGCTGGACCATCAAATGACCGAAAGATTGCTGATCAGGTTAAGCCGGCATGCAAGATAACTAATTGATATATATCATAATTATGAAAGCTTGAACAAGCGTCTGCGCACTTCTTCAAACTGCTCCATTGAGGAATAGGAAATCCGCAACTCGCCCTTTTCGCCCTTGCCGGCGATGATGCTCACCCGCAGACCAAGGACATCGGACAGCTCCTTTTCCACCGCAAGGATGTTTGCATCCTTGATGATCATTTTGCCCGAAACTGATTTTTTCGGGTTGGATCGCCGCTGAACCAATGCCTCGACATCGCGCACGCTCAACTCACGCCTGACCACTTCGCGCGCCAGCGCCTCGGCATCAGCGACGCCGATCAGAGCGCGGGCGTGACCGGCGCTGAGCGCTCCATTGCGCACCAGATCCTGGACGCTGCCGGGCAGCTTCAGCAGCCGAAGCATGTTGGTGAGATGGCTGCGGCTCTTGCCGACAATGCGGGCCAGATCCTCCTGGGTATATTTGTAAGTCTCTATCAGCTGACGATACCCGCCCGCCTCTTCAATGGCGTTCAGATCGGTACGCTGGACGTTTTCGATAATCGCGACTTCGAGAGCCTGCTGGTCGGTCATGTCACGCACGATGACCGGGATTTCATGCAGGGCCGCGGCCTGCGCCGCACGCCAGCGCCGTTCACCGGCAATGATCTCGAAACCGCCTCCCTCGCCATTCACCGGGCGCACGATGATGGGCTGCACGACGCCGCGCGACCTGATCGAATCAGTGAGCTCTTTAAGTTCATCTGGCTCGAATGTGGTGCGCGGATTTAGCGCGCTGGCGCGAACCGCCTCGATGGCGACGGTGCGCAATCCTTCAAGCCCAGTTGCCGCGGCAACGTCGGCGGCCTCGTTGATGAGGCTTGAAAGTCCGCGTCCAAGACGCCGCTTTTGGATTGACGCCATATCTTAGGTTCCTTAAGCCGCGGCCAATCCACGCTCGCGGCGGATCAGCTCCCTGGCAACATTGATATAGGCCTGGGAGCCCTTGCAGTTCATATCGTAAACAAGCGCCGGCTGGCCAAATGAAGGCGCCTCCGACAGACGGACGTTGCGCGGGATGGTGTTGACGTAAACCTTGTCGCCAAGAAACGCGCGTACGTCATCCTCAACCTGTCTGGTCAACGCCTGGCGCCCGTCATGCATGGTCAGTATGACACCCTGGATAATCAGGTTTGGATTGAGGCTCTTTCGGGCTTCTTCGATGGTGTCCATCAGCAATCCCAAACCCTCCATGGCGAAAAATTCGCACTGCAAAGGCACGATGACCGCATCCGCCGCGGCCAGCGCATTGAGGGTCAGAACATTCAGCGAGGGCGGACAATCGATCAGCACATAAGATGGCGCTTCCGCGTCATCCGCCGCCGACAGCGCGGCGCTGTGCGCCTTGAGCGCATCGCGCATGGAATAGTTCCTGTGCGCGTTGTTTGCGACATTTCGCTCAGCCAGCATCAAATCGATATGACCCGGCACAATGGACATGCCCTCGATCTCGGTCGGGCGCTGGGCCTGTAGAATCGTGGCTTCACCGGTGAGAACCTCAAGCGTCGAGGGTGTGCGCGCTTCCGGTGTATTGGGTATGCCCAGACCGGTGCTGGCGTTGCCCTGCGGGTCGAGATCGATAATCAGCACTTTTTCGCCGACCGCCGCCAGCGCCGTCGCCAGATTGATGGCAGTCGTCGTCTTTCCGACGCCGCCTTTCTGATTGGCCAGCGCCAGAACCCTTTGGCCTTTGCGCGGTTTACTCATTTGCCGCCTCCACATCTTCGGGACTTCTCCCCTGCAATTGCTTCACCTGGATGATACGGGCGTCAGCGTCGGTTACGCTTTGGTGTAGCTCCGCCTCGAAAATCCAGTCTTTCTCCGCCTGCGCCAACTCGCCTGCCGCCTGGCGCCCTTTTTGAAACAAACACTGCGAGCCAGGATGAAAGAATGGTGACACCATCTTAAACAGCTGGCCAAGCGGCGCGAGAGCCCGTGCGGTAATTGTTTCAACGCCGTTAAATCTATCGCTACCGGCAAGGCTTTCAATACGCGCGTGATGAATTTCCACAGAACACCCCGTTTCGCGCACAACTTCCTTCAGAAAAGCGCATTTACGCCCATTGCTTTCGATTATTTGTACGAGGCTATCTTCCCGATTCGCGGAGCAAACCGCAATGACCAATCCAGGAAACCCCGCTCCAGACCCCAAATCAAGCCATTGGCCCGAATCAGGCGCCAGGGCCAACAGCTGTGCGCTGTCGGCAAAATGCCTGTGCCACACATGATCGAGCGTCCCCGGCGCAACCAGATTCGCGACCTTCTGCCAGTGCCGGAGCAAGGCCGCATAGATTTTCAGCCGATCCAATGTTTCACGTGAAACATCAAAATGGGCCGCGAAGAGCTCAGGTGTATCGATCTGCTGTGTCGTCACTGGCACGTCACTGTCCTCAAATAGCGAAGTGATAGGACAAAATAAACAGATCACTGTCCTCAAATAGCGAAGCGATAGGACAAAGTAAACATATCCGGATTGATTTATGTTTAGGCCGATTTGCGGCGCAAACCCTTCCTGACGTGGGCCGCCAGCAACATCAGGGCCGCCGGTGTTATCCCGTCAATCCGCGATGCCTGACTGAGCGTTGCCGGCCGGTGCTGCAGCAGTTTCTGGCGCACTTCGTTGGAAAATCCGGATATGGCCCCATAATCCAGATTTGCTGGTAGCGCCACAGCCTCGTCCTTACGTAGAGCGGCGATGTCGGCTTCCTGGCGCTTGAGATAAACCGCATAGCGGGCATCGGTTTCAAGCTGTGCGCCAATAATTGCGGGTATTTTCAGGATTTTTGGCCAGATGGTCCCAAGCACCTCTAAATCAACCCCCGGATAGGAGAGAAGCTCAAAGGCGCTGCGCCGCCGCCCATCCTGATTGATGCTCAAACCGGCCCTTTGGGCCTCAGTGGGCGTGAGGATGAGCGAATCGCACAATTTTCGAGCCTCACCCAGGGCCAGCGACTTTTCAGCGAAGGCAGCGCGCCGCTCCGGCCCCACACAGCCAATCTGCATTCCCAATGGCGTCAAACGCTGGTCCGCATTGTCGGCGCGAAGTTTCAGGCGGTATTCGGCCCGCGAGGTGAACATGCGGTAAGGCTCGGAAACCCCGCGCGTGACCAGATCATCGATCATCACGCCGAGATAGGCATCGGCGCGGCTGATGGTGAATGTGTTCTGGCCGCCCGATGCGTAAAGTGCCGCGTTCAATCCGGCCAGCAATCCCTGACCCGCCGCTTCTTCATATCCGGTTGTTCCGTTGATCTGACCGGCCAGATACAAACCGGCTAACTGCTTGACTTGCAAGGAGGGGTCGAGCTCACGCGGATCGACATAATCATATTCGATAGCATAACCGGGGCGCAGGAGCGTGGCCTTTTCCAGACCCTGAATGGTTTTTAGGAAAGCACGCTGTACATCTTCGGGCAGGGATGTCGAAATGCCGTTAGGATAGATCGTATCGTCGCCAAGTCCTTCAGGTTCAAGGAAAATCTGATGTGCCTCGCGCTCCTTGAAACGCACCACCTTGTCCTCGATGGAAGGACAATAGCGTGGCCCCGTTCCCTCGATCTGGCCAGTATATACCGGCGCCAACTCAAGGTTTTGCTCGATAATGCCGTGCGTTTTAGAATTTGTGAACGTGATATGGCAGGGCACCTGTTCATTTGTTATTTTATCCGTGAGGAAGGAAAACGGCACGGGCTGTTCATCCCCGTGCTGGATGGCAAGGCCCTCCCAGTTGATGGTTTTTCCGTCGAGGCGCGGCGGCGTACCCGTCTTCAGCCTGCCCATGACTAACCCCATGTCATACAGCCGGTCAGAGAGTTTAAGCGCCGGCGCCTCTCCCATCCTGCCAGCGGGGATTTTTTTTGTCCCGATATGTATGAGCCCGTTCAAAAACGTTCCCGTTGTCAGAACCACCGATGGCGCAGATATTTTTTCGCCCGCTACCGTGACAACGCCGCAAACCTTACCATCTGATATGATCAGATCCTCAACGCCAGCCTCAATAACCTCGAGACTTTGCAAGTCCCGGATCGCCGCCTGCATCGCTTCGCGGTAGAGTTTTCGATCTGCCTGGGCGCGCGGGCCCTGTACAGCTGGCCCCTTGGAGCGATTAAGCACGCGGAACTGGATACCGGCGGCATCGGCCACCTTCCCCATCAGCCCGTCCAGCGCATCGATTTCGCGCACCAGATGGCCCTTACCCAGGCCGCCAATGGCCGGATTGCAGGACATCTCGCCAATGGTTGCGAATGTGTGCGTCACCAGCGCCGTGCGCGCGCCCAGCCGCGCCGAAGCCGCAGCAGCCTCACAGCCGGCATGTCCGCCGCCGATAACTATGACATCAAAAGAGTTCATGGGAGCGATGATTTATCCTGTTGTGTGTTTTTCGTCAAAGTAATCCGAGAAAGACAAAAAATTGTTTCACGTGAAACATCACTTGCCGATGCAGAAATCGCCAAAGATGCGATCGAGGACGTCTTCCACATCCACACGCCCGCTGAGACGGCCCAGCGCATGGGCCGCGACACGCAAATCCTCGGCGCGCAGCTCCAGCTCGTTTATGTCACCCTCGAGAAAGCTATGCAGGGCATCCCGGCACGTCTCCAGCTCAATGCGCTGGCGGGCCCGTGTAACCACAGCCGGTTCGCCCGCTTCCATGCTTGTAGCGGCCTGCTTTGCCAGTTCATCGATTAATTTGCCAAGTCCTTGGTTTTTCGTGGCCGAGATCATCATCACATTTTCGGGCAAGCCCGTATCAGGCCTCCTGAGATCGATTTTGTTCAAAATGGTAATCAGGGTAGCAGACCCATCGATTAACCCCTCAGGCGGCTTCCACTGGGGTTCGCATCCATCGACCAGCCACAGGACAATATCCGCCGTACTGGCGCGTGAGCGTGTGCGCCGCATGCCTTCGAGCTCGACTTGACCTCTCGCTTAGCGCAATCCCGCCGTGTCTACAAGCGTCACCGGATAACCACCTAAATCCAGATGCACTTCGATCATATCCCTGGTCGTGCCAGGTTCGCTCGAAACGATCGCGACATCGCGCTCCGCAAGTGAATTGAGCAAACTAGATTTACCGGCATTGGGCGCGCCGGCGAGCACCACCTGCAACCCGTCACGCAGCCGCTCACCCCTGCGGGCGTCTCCAAGATGGTTAACAAGAGATGAATGAAGTTCTTCGATAATGCCGCGGGCCTGGCTGCCAACCAGCTCGCTTACATCCGCCTCATCGGAAAAATCCAGCGCCGCTTCGACCAGCGATAAGCCATGAATAATTTTCTCCCGCCAATCATCGCATAACGTACGTAAACGCCCGCCCGATTGCCGGAGAGCCTGGCGGCGCTGCGCCTGCGTCTCGGCTTCGATGAGATCAGCCAGACCTTCAGCTTGAGTGAGATCGAGCCTGTCGTTCTCAAAGGCGCGGCGTGCGAACTCGCCCGGTTCAGCCCCGCGCAACCCGCTGATACGCCCCAGCACGCCCAGCAGCGCTTCGAGCACCGCCGGTCCGCCATGGATATGCAGCTCAACGACGTCTTCACCGGTAAAGCTCAATGGCGCTTCAAAGCGAAGCACCAGGGCCTCATCGAGTTGCTCACCGCTTTCAGGATCAATGAGTTTGCGGACAGTAGCGCGGCGCACATCCGGCGCCGGCCCAGCCAGCGCTTCCAGCGCGGCGCGCGCTTTAGGGCCGGAGAGCCGGATAACGGCGACACCCGCCCGCCCGCGTCCGCTCGAGAGCGCATAGATGGTGCTGGTTTCAATGGGTGCGGTCATAAGCCAGCCATAACCGACCAAGCGGACAGAGGCAATCAGAAGTATTTATTTCATTTATTTTTCAGATAGTTAGTAACTTATTACCTAAGTCTGCATGGAGTCGAAGAACTCATCATTGCTCTTGGTTTGCTTGAGCTTGTCGAGCAGGAATTCCATACTATCCATGGTTCCCATGGGATTGAGAATCCGCCGCAGCACATACATTTTCTTCAGCTGATCAGGCTCAACAAGAAGCTCTTCCTTGCGTGTGCCGGACTTGCCGATATCGATAGCCGGGAACACGCGCTTGTCGGAAATCTTGCGATCGAGAATAATTTCAGAGTTACCGGTGCCCTTGAATTCCTCGAAGATCA
>CAYOEI010000392.1:0-3473 GCA_964402825.1 uncultured Hyphomicrobiaceae bacterium | reverse complement strand
ATATTATATGACATGCTGGATTCTGGGCAATCCGTGAAAATGCGACAGGAGTGAATGAGTGCAAGGGGGTATCGTGTCCGAACGGCTCCGGCAAGACCACGCTTTTCAATTCAATCGTCGGACACCATCGCGTTGATTCTGGATCGGTGCGTTTCGAAGGCGAAGACATTACAGGTCTTCGCGTGCAGAAGATTGCTCGGCTGGGCATACTGCGGACCTTTCAGCAGACCCGTACCTATCATGGCATGACATGCCTTGAGAACGTCCAAATCAGTCTGCCCCACCGCCATCTTCGCTTACAACAACTGGCGTGGCCCCTGCCAGAGGAGACCAGGCAACGCGCGCTTGCTTTCCTCGAATTCGTCGGCCTGCTCAAGCAGCGCCACACCATTGCCGGCCAGCTTTCTTTCGGGCAGCAACGGCTGCTAGAACTCGCCATGGTCATTATGAACGGACCGAAGCTTCTGTTGCTCGACGAACCAACGGCGGGTATTAATCCGTCCGCTATCAACGATTTGGTGGAGCGCTTGCTCCGTGTTTGCCGGGAGGTTGGCATCACGCTCGTCGTCATCGAACACAACATGCCGGTTATCATGGATTTGGCGGAGCGCATCTATTGCTTGAACCGCGGCCAGGTGCTCGCCGAGGGCCCTCCCGAGCGGATACAAAAGGATCCACGCGTTATTGATGCTTACCTTGGAGCTCGCTGATGCCGGTCTTCAAAAGCGATAGCGGTCCGCCCACAGACACCAGCAAGTCCGCCGGCACCTTGATAGCCGAGACGGCATTGATGGAGGCGCCTTCACGTGAGCGACTTGCCCAACTCGCCAATGGTGATCCGTACGTAGCGTTACGCGGTCTGCGGGTGGGCTACAGTAATATGGAGGTTGTTCACGGGATAGACCTGATGGTCGGCAAAGGACAATCGCTATGCATCGTTGGACCCAATGGTGCGGGCAAGTCTACTGTCCTGCATGGGGTTTTTGGTCTTGCCGACATATTTGGGGGGGGCATCGAGATCGCGGGGCAAGACGTTACCGGTGCCTCGGTTAGTACGATGTTGATGCAATCGAAAGCGGTTTATGTGCTCCAATCGAGCTCTATTTTCCCCGACATGACGGTGGAAGAGAACCTCTTCATGGGAGGTTTTCTATTGGATTCCCGGCATCTTGTGCATCGAGCGGCCGAGAGTATCTTCGATACGCATCCTAAGCTTGCACAGCACCGGAACGACCCCGCCGGCGTTCTTTCCGGCGGGGAACGGCGTCTGCTCGAATTATCCCGGGCTTTGATCACCGAGCCGGAAATCATCGTGGTTGACGAACCCTCAATCGGACTCGAACCTCGCGCTGTGGAAACTGTCTTTGAGATGCTTGAGCGTCTTCAGCGTCGTGAAGGAAAAACCATCATTGTTGTCGAGCAAAATGCCAAGAAAGGCCTGCAATTCGCCGATATCGGCTATGTTATCGTATCGGGCCGTTTAGCTCTTGCCGATCAAGCTGCGGATTTGCTCAAGAATCCTCGCGTCAGCCGATTGTTTCTAGGCGGATAAACAAACGGGTTACGTTGGTCTCGAACTCCGATTCCCTGTCCCAAACAATGTAGAGAGGAAACGTATGCGCACGCGCAAGAATTGCATGATTCCATCAGGCATATAGAGCACGATCAGCATGATTCCGAGGCCAAATGCTCCCAGATGATAGTCGAGTAACTGGCTCCAAAGTACGGTCGAAGAGTACTCAATAAAGAATGCTGCGATGATCGGCCCAAAGACAGTCGCAGCACCGCCGAGTAGAAATATGACGAATGACTTCACCGCAATCAGCATGTCGAACACGGAGGCTGGGTCAACGTAGCTGAACCAGTATGCGTAAACGCCTCCGACAAAACCTGTAAGCGCAGCGCTCACCGCCCAGGCCGCAGTTTTGATCGCAGCTGTGCGCAGGCCCATAGCCTCTGCTTTGACCTCATCGTCGCGAATTGCGCGGGCGGCATTTCCGAGTCGGCTGAATTTGAACCAAGCAGCTGCGAGGACGCTTGCCATCATTGTTGCGAGCAGCAAATAGTAAAAAATCCGCGCTGTTTCGACCAGAGCCCAAGGCGGCAGGGGCAATGACAACCCCATACCCCCACCGGTTATAGGAGTGAGATTGTTGACTACGGCCTTAATAGTCTCGTTCAGGCCTACTGTGGCAATGGCAAAATAGTGCCCGCGCAGACGCAAGAGTAGCGGTCCTATCACCAATGCCGTCGCAAGGGCGACGGTCACCGCAGCTGCTAATCCGAGGACGAAGCTGCCGCCCAGCTTCACCATCACAACCGCGGTGCTGTAGGCTCCCAATCCAAAAAAGACGACGTTCCCGAAGGCGGGATAACCGGTAAAACCTGCAATCAAATTGATCGCTTGGGCAAGCGCGGCATACATGAAGATCATTGACATCACGCGCAACCAATAGAGATTGAGGTAGAATGGCCCGGCGAGCAGCAACAGCGCAGATGAAACAATCAGAAGCACCGCGAAAAGGCGCCAGGCACTCCACCGGGTCCGCGTGTTTGGCGAGAACTTAGTAGCCACCAGACCAGCTTCAGGCCCGGTTAGTGGCATAGGACCGTCTGCCTAAAAAGCCCGTGGGACGTAATACGAGAACCACGACCAGCAATCCGAAGCTGACTGCATCGCTATAACCTGGATTTCCGAAAGCCGAAATCAGGTTCTCCGTCACGCCAAGAAACATCCCGGCAAGCACGACTCCGAAGATATTCCCGAGCCCTCCGAGAATGACAATCACGAAAGAGTTCAACGTGAGTGGATCGCCTATCCCCGGTGAACAGGCATAAACGACCGAGATGAGCGAACCGGCAGCGCCAGCCATGGCCGCCCCGAGAGCAAACGTCACGGCGTAAATCTCATTTGTATCCACTCCCATCACGTGAGCGGCCCTAGGGTCCTGAGCCGTCGCCCGGATTGCACGTCCGGTTCGTGACCATTTCAGGAATGCGTGCAGGGCGAAGGTAAGCGCCAGCGCGACACCGAAAACTAGTATGCGAGTATAAGGCAGTCGCACGCCTCCTATTTCAAGCGAAATGCCGCTGTACCAGGTCGTGATCGAGCGAACGTCGGCAGTAAACAGGGCGATGTTGAAATTGATCAACATCATGTCAAGGCCAAACGTAGGGATCAGTGTCAAAAATATTGATTTCATCATCAGCAAGTTTATCACGTGCCGCTGCAACATGTAGCCAAATACGAATAGTGCCCCTGCCGAGAAAGGAATCGTCAGGATGGGATCGATGCCGAAACGGGCATGGAGAAAGTATGTGATATAGGCACCGATGATAATCATGCTGCCATGGGCGAGATTGATGACATTCATCACGCCCCAGATGACCGAAAAGCCGATCGCCATGCAGGTATAAAGACCGCCGAGCAGAATCCCGTTGGTCACAACTTGCACAAAGAGCATTTGAGTGAC
>CAYOEI010000391.1:0-3167 GCA_964402825.1 uncultured Hyphomicrobiaceae bacterium | reverse complement strand
CATGCCACTGCCAAGGCAACGGTATCCCCTTTGCAGCCATCAGATGGCATGATTTTGGTGAGTTGGCCGTATCTGGAAGCCCATTCGGCCAATGTCCGCTATTGGCACAAAGCGGACTTAATTTTGCATCGTCAATCATGTCTGCTATCGGGTGCAAAGCTGCCATCCAGGGCCGTTTTCAGTCTGATGACTGCTGTTGGGGGTGGAGCGGACGCTCAGGCCTACGGTCGGCTACGGCTACTTCTGACCCGAAGCGGACACATGTTCAGGCCTCTACCAAGGACGCCGCGAGCTCCTTGAAATCTGAAACAATCAGATCTGCTTGGTGGGGTGTCTCGCCGAACGGTCGTTTACGCCGGTCAATGAAAGCCGTGCGCATTCCGAACGACTTGGCGCCGATGCAGTCAAAGGCATGGTTGGCAACGAACAGACAGCTTGAGCGATCTTCGCCGATAATCTGTTCAGCGGACGCATATGTCTTCCAGTGCGGCTTGAAGTAACCGGCCTCCTGAACAGAGACGACCTGATCAAACGGAAAACCAATATGCTGCTTTGCCGCTTCGAGCATGTCGCGGTCACCGTTCGAAAGGATAGCAAGCTTGTATCCAGCCTCACGCAAGATCTTGAGCGCGGCGATCACGTCAGGGAATGGTTTCAAGGATTCAATTTGGCTCACAAGCCAGCGAACATCGTCTTGGCCGTATGCTATCCCGCACCGGTCCATGACGAAAGACACAGCCCGGTGACCAATCTCGCGATAGGGCGTGTGACCACGATCGCAAAGCGCATCGATCATCGAGTTTTCAAAATGGGTCCGACGCCACCACGTCACGAACCGGTGGGGCTCTCCATCCCAGCCCTTCTTCTTGAGGAAAGGCGTCGCGGCTTCAGTCAGCCCCTTTTGCATATCTACGACCGTGCCATATTGGTCGAATACAAGCGTCTTGACTTCGCGTGCCAAATGTTTTGTCAATTTCAGGATTCCTGACCAACAAGTTGCTTCAGATATTTCATAAACGGCGCACCCTCATATTGCTGGTATTCTTCGACCACTTCTGTCGATATGTCGTCAAAATGGGCATCCAGAACAGTTGCCCGCTCATGCGCGAGTGGAGCACTGCAATAGCACAGTTCGCTCCACTCGATTTCGCCAGCTCCGTTCAACACTGCTCGGTTCATTGAAGCGACAATTTCTGGTCCGTCGGGAGTTTGCTGCTGGACTGTTCCATCTGTCAGCTTTTTGAGGAATACAGCAGCAGTGTCCGTCCTGAATCGGGCACGAACTCTGTAAATCATTGGCTTTTCTTTTTCAGTTGTCAGGTCGACGCTGCTCGCATGAATTTTCTTTTGGACATTTTGCACTCCAAGCACTTTCTCGCGACTTTACGATCTCCAATATAGAATTACCAAGACCTCTTTCCAGAAGTCAAAACGTCTGCTGTTGGCACAAAGCAGTCGTTATGCGCCGGCGTGTGGAATGGCTGCTTTCGGGGGTAAAGCGGACATTGTGAGGGCACAAGATTTATGTCTGCTTCATGCCAATAAGCGACATCCGCATTGCATGGTGATACCGTCATCGGCTTACCGACGCAGCAAATCTTTGGAGAGGCAATGGTCAAAATAACGTCTCTTACTGACAACATTGAATTTGACTTTAAAGCGGCTGTGGATGAGACATTGCTCGAAGCTGCGCTCCGATCAGACGTGGCCTTCGCGCATGCTTGCGGCGGTCGTGCGAAATGTTCTACCTGCCGAATCTGGATCGTTGATGGCCTGGAAGCCTGCTCTCAACGAACGGAGGCAGAAAAGTCAATGGCGGATCGCCTGGGTTTCGCCGACGAGGTGCGGCTCGCGTGTCAGCTGAGGCCCGAAGGCGAACTTTGTGTCCGCCGGCTGGTGCTTGACGAAACCGATCTCATGATGTGCAGCCAGCTTGACCGTGCGGTGGCCACGCGAGCTGGCGAGGCCAAGAACGTCACGATTCTCTTCAGTGATGTTGTCGATTCCACGCCTATGTCGGAACGATTGTCGCCCTACGACTTGATGTACCTGCTCAACAGGTATTTCGTTCAGGTGGGCGACATTATCGAGCGCAATGGCGGTTTTATCGATAGGTTCATCGGCGACGGCGTAATGGCCATCTTCGGTATTGAAGATCAGCCTGATGCGCCGCTCCGTGCTGTCAATGCGTCTCTGCAAATTTTGGACGCCGCAGATAATGTGAAGCCATTCTTTGCATCCATGTATGACATCGACTTTAATATCCGGACCGGCCTTCACCATGGCGAGGCCGTTATTGGCTCGTTGGGATCGATCGGTCACGAACGCCTCACGGCCATCGGCGAAGTGCCTAACGTAGCCAGTCGGATCGAAGCCGCCAACAAGGAAGCCGGTACGCGGCTGCTTATCTCGCAAGCTCTTTATGACGAGGTCGAGGATGGTGTCGAGATCGCCGACTTCGTCAGAATACGGCTGCGCGGCACCAGTGACCTAATTACGCTGTACGAAGTAGGGGGGTTGAAACCTGAAGCCCTGGCGGCGCTAAAAGCCGAACAGCTCCGCGAAACCATGCTCTTTGCCGGCAAGACGTGGGTCCGTGTTTTTACTGACGATGAACTATCTATCGATGAACATCGGATACTGGAGTTTGAGGACTATGATGTGGTCGTCTTGCGAGGTGCCGAGGACTATTTCGCCTTCAAGAATGTATGCCCCCACCTCAATCTGCCACTTTACGAGCGGCGTGCCATGAAAGCGGGTGACCTGGGATGTTATCCAGGCACCGATATGCCGCGGCCACTCAACAGCACAATTACCGACGACCGTGGATTGATTTGCCGATGGCACAATAGCTGTTTTGATTTGCAAACAGGTGAGGTCAGGGACTGGGCAACCCGGTTAGCGGACGACGGAACCTCTCCAGGATGGGAGTTCCTCGGCGATATTTCGAAGAACCAAAATAGACTTACCGTCTATCCCTGCCGCGTCAATGACGGCCATGTATGGATAGCTTTCGACTGAATCCACTAGGGTCCGGACTCATAACCAGTAGCACACCGTAGCGGCGAGGCAGACAGCAGCGAGGTAATTGATGGCCAAGCGGTCGTACCTTGTGGCGATACGCCGGAAGTCCTTGAGCCGTCCGAACATGCGCTCGATGGCGTTGC
>CAYOEI010000390.1:0-4735 GCA_964402825.1 uncultured Hyphomicrobiaceae bacterium | reverse complement strand
CGGGGTGGCGTGTCAGCAGTTCATCAACCTCATCGGGCATCGGCGGCAGAAAATCGCCCTTGTCGAGTTGGATAAAATCACGCCCCAGATATTTCAGCGTCTTGGCGGCGCGCTGCCCATAGGCTCCGTTCATGAGAACCAGCGCCCATCCGTCCCTGGGAATGAAAGAGGACAGCATGGCCTCGACGCAATAGGTGCCACTGCCCTGAAGCGGCACGCAGTCATAACTCTCGCCACCCCCCGCCATGGCGATGAGACGGCGGCGCATATCGGCTGTCACCTCGTTGAATTCAGCATCCCACGAACCCCAGTCATGCAGCATGGCTTCCTTGGTCCGCCGCGATGTGGTCAAAGGACCCGGCGTCAGCAAATAGGGGTCATCACTTTTAAACTGAGAATTTGATTCAGCCTCAATCGGCTCACTTATGAATTCAGCTGCCTGGGTTCTGCTCATCGTCGTCATGTTTCCTAACCTCGGAGAGGTCAAAAATACGGACCGCTCATTGTCAATGTTACGACACGCAGTGTGCTCCATATTATGCTTATAATTCAAATCATAATTTTTAATGAATTACATAAGTTTGACTGATAGTACTGAACAGCCTTTACGTTTGTGTTCGCCATGCGGAATGGCGCGCGTTCAGTCCGCGCATTAGCAGGGCGTGCGCAACGCGCACGGTGATGGACGTCGCAACGATGACCATGGACATGGCCGCGGCCTCGGCCTGATCGCCGACGTCATCCAGATTAAGCACCGTGATCGCCGCCAGCTTAGTATCAGGGGAATAAAGGAACACCACGGCAGAGACCGTGGTCATGGCATTAACGAACAGATACATCATCACATCGGAGATCGCCGGCAGGCAGATCGGCATGTGCACGCGGAACATGGTTCGGTAGAACGGAACTTTTAGAGACGCGGATACCGCCTCGAACTCCTTGTCGATCTGCTTGAGCGCGGTGAGCATGGTCAGATGGCTGACCGTGTAGAAATGGACCACCGTACACACAACCAATATGGCCATGGTGCTATAGATCGCCGAGAGCGGGTTTTCGGGCCGTGAGAAAAAGAACACATATGCCAGGCCGAGCACCAGCCCCGGCACCGCCATTGGCACAATGGCGAGCATATGGAAAAACCCCCGCAAATGCGGAAAGTTCTGCCCTTTTTCAACGAGATACGCCCCTAGAAAAATGATGACTACGCCGATCACTGAAGTGAGGCCGGCCATTTTCAGCGAGTTGAAGAAGGACGACCAGCCGTTCGGGTCAACCGCATCGAAGTCGTAATGGGCCAGGGTGAAGCTCATATCATAGGGCCAGAAGGTGACAAAGGATGCATAGGCCGCCATCCCTAAAATACCGATCAGGAACGTCGCCATTGCGATGCAGAATATGAGCAGGGATGTATCGCGCACCTTATGCGGTTTGGGATGATACGGCACCGCGCGCGCCGACAGTAACGCCACCTGTTTCTTACTCACATGACGGTCGATCAGAAACGAGAAAACCGCTGGAATAAGCAGCACCAGCCCGACGACCGCACCCATGGAAAAATTCTGCTGGCCAACGACCTGCTTGTAGATATCGGTCGCCAGAACATTGTACTGGCCGCCGATAACCTTGGGCACGCCAAAGTCGGTAATGGTCAATGTGAAGGCCACCACGGCGGCCGAGACGATGCCGTATATGGCGCCGGGTATGGTGATGGTGAAGAACACGCGGCTGGGCCGGGTGCCGAGCGCTTCGGCAGCCTCATAGAGCCGCGCGTCAGTTGTCGAGAGCGCCGTCACCATGATCATCATCACATGGGGGAAAATGTAAAACACCATGGCGATCATGATGCCGATCGGCCCATAGATGCTCTCACCGAACAACAGCCCCTTGATGACTCCCTGATTGCCGAACAAATAAACCAGCGATATGGCCGGCAGCAGCGAAGGCGCAAGAATGGGTATCGTGGCGAGGGCACGGAACAGGCGCTTGAAGGGCATGCAAGTACGCGTCAAACCGTAGGCAAATGTGAAGGCGAGCGTGCAGGATATGACCATTGTCAGGAATGCGATGGTCAGGGAGTTGGTGATTGAATGCACCAGACCAGCAGACGTAAAATATTCCTGAAAATTGGTAAGTCCGACAAAGACGCCCTTGTCATCTTCCACGCTCTTCTTCAAAAGCGCGTAAAGCGGTAAGACCATGAAGGCAACCAGAGCGGCGAAAATGGTGATAATGCCGGCCAGCATTATCCAGGATTCAGCCTTTAAAGAGCGCAACCGCCGAAGCGCCGGTGAGCCTGGCGGTTCCAGCCCGGTGACGTCCGATATGTCCGGTGCGCTCATGAAACGCTCTCCCCTTGAGGATCATCGCGAAACACCTGAAGGCGCCGTCTGGGCAGCGTCACATTGAGTTTGGCCCCGTGCGTAAGATTGAAATCACGCATCAGGTTGATCGAGAAATCGGCGATGAGTTCCGCCCCTTTGTCACCCGCAACATCAAGCGTCACCCGGCAAAATGAGCCGAGGAATTCGACATCCCTTATCGACATTTCGAATTTCTTCGCCTTGAACTGTCCCAGATTGCGCACCGCTACGTCCTCGGGCCGGATGCAAACCACCACATCATCGCCCTTGGCGAACTGCTTGGCCGCACCATCGGGCAGTGAAATTTTCATCTTACCCACATGAACTTGTCCGCCCGCGCCCATCTTGCCATGCAGAAAGTTCATCGAACCGATGAAATCCGCCACATATGCACTTGATGGATCGCGGTAGATTTCCATTGGTGTTCCGACCTGCGCGATACGCCCGTCGCTCATCACCACGATCCGGTCGGCCATGGACAAGGCCTCTTCCTGATCGTGGGTCACCATGACGGTGGTGATGCCGAGACTGCGCTGCAAGTCCTTCAGCTCATGGCGCAACTGTTCGCGCACTTTGGCGTCGAGCGCGCTCAAAGGTTCATCAAGAAGCAGCATGCCGGGCGATGTGGCCAGCGCGCGCGCCAGCGCCACGCGCTGTTGTTGACCGCCAGACAATGCGGCTGGAAATTTTTCGTCAGAGCCGGGTAATCCGACAAGCTCCAGAAGCTCTTTGACCCGCGCGGCAATGTCTGCGCGTTTCAGGCGCCGGTTGACGAGACCATAGGCGATATTTTTAGCGACCGTCATATTGGGAAACAGAGCGTAGGATTGGAAAACAATACCAAAATCACGGTCCGCGGGCGGCGCGTCGGATATATCGCGCCCATTTTGGTAAATCCGGCCGGTGGTTTGGAAATCAAGCCCGGCTATAGCGCGCAGCAAGGTGGTTTTTCCACAGCCCGAGGGGCCAAGAAAACAAATCAGCTCGCCTTCGAGAATATCAAGCGTGATGTCCTTTAGCGCGGTGAAATCGCCAAACATCTTGGTTACGTCGCGAATTTCCAGGAAGGCCCGTTTATCTGTTTTCTCTGCCTTCGCCTTTGCTCTCGATTGGGCTTTCGGCTTGCGCGCCATGCTTGTAATTCCCCCCATTAAAAACCCCCGGCCAGTTTAGCGCAGGCCGGGGGCTCTTGATCAAGTGTTGTTATTTTTTCGGCGCTGACTTGGCGTCATAACGCTTCGTCCACTCAGCCAGGATCCGCTTGCGGTTCTTGGCGGCCCAAAGGAAATCATTCTTGATCATCTTTTTACCGATATCGGGTGGAAAGAATTTCACCGGCTTGGCGACACCAGGATAAGCCACAACGGCATAAGCCTCGTTGTAGATCACGTTGGTTTCCCTGGTGACGGACCAATCGGCCAGTTTCTTGGCATCAGCCATGTTCTTCGCGCCCTTGACGAGACCAAAGCTCTCAAGCTCCCAGCCCACGCCTTCGCTCGGCGCGACGGTCAGGACCGGAGCACCCTTGGCTTTCAGCTGCGCGCCCTTGTAGGCGAACGAAACGCCGATCGGGAATTCGCCCTTACCAGCCATCTTGCATGGCTTGGAACCGGAATGGGTGTAGATGCCGATATTCTTGTGCAGCCCATCCATGAACTTCCAGGCCTTGTCTTCGCCCCACATCTGAATCCAGCTGGAGACGTCCAGATAGCCCGTGCCCGACGATGCCGGGTTCGGCATCACGATATGGCCCTTATAAACGGGCTTGGTGAGATCGGCCCAGCTGCTTGGGATCGGCAGGTTCTTCGCTTTTGCTTCGGCGGTGTTCACGCAAATCGAAGCGATCCAGGCGCGCTGACCAACCCATGAAGGCGGATTGCTGCCATCGACAAATAATTTATTGAGCTTTTCGACACCCTTGGGTGCGTAGGGCTCGAGAATACCAGCGTCCTTCAGCAAAAGCAGACTGGTAGCCGCCAGGCCCCATACAATGTCGGCCTTGGTGTTCTTGCCCTCGGCCAGCAGCTTTGCTGTCATGATGCCCGTGGAATCGCGCACCCATTTAATCTTGACGCCGGGATGCTTGGCTTCGAAGGCCTTGGCAAATCCGGTAAGTTCTTCCGGCTCAACCGCCGTATAGACGATCAATTCTCCGGCCATTGCCGAATTTGTAAATACGGTCCCGGCCAGCATCGCCCCCAGGGCGGAAAGGGTCAGTCGTTTCAACACACTACTTTTCATTAGCTTCCTCCTTTACGAACCACTCTATTTTGAGAGCTGAAACTTGATCTTCGAAGGATCCGTTGTCTCTCATTATCTCTTCATTCAGCTCCAAAGAACCGGATCGCCCGGTACACTGAACGCCGATTGTATCG
>CAYOEI010000389.1:0-2542 GCA_964402825.1 uncultured Hyphomicrobiaceae bacterium | reverse complement strand
AAGGCCAGACCCGGGGGCGGGAATGACGGTGCTAGGCTGCTTCGTTGTCTGCCACTCCCGAATCTCCTAAAGCATTTTCACTATCTGGCGTTGGAGACACTTCCTTTGCATTCTTCTTAGCGGTAGCGATTTTCTGAACTGCAGCTAAGCGGTCTTGTCTAGTTCTGCGTGCGATGTACCACTCGTCAAACAACAGCTCGATCAGCTCAATCAGCGCCTGCGCTTCATTTGGCTCGACATCAATGACCAGATCGATGTCTTTCTCCATGTGGGCACCGATGTTACCGATGCTGCGAACATGGTCGATTGCATCAACGCTCTCGACAGTTACACCTGAGGCCATCGAGCCATCTTCAACTTGCACTCGAAGCGTGGTGATCTCGTCAATAAGACGGCCTTTCTTGATTCCACAAAAATCACGAATCATTCCTTGTAGGCAGCGTCGCGAAAGAGTTGCAGATGCTTTAGGGCTTAAATCTTTGATGCGACAGGATTCGAGATAATCAGTGCGTAGTGGCTCGGGAATGAAATCCGGCTGCGGTTTTGCAGCCGATTCAGGCAATATTCTGCGAATGGCAATTACATCTTTTATACCGATGAAATTACCACCTCGACCCAATGCTTTGGTCCCAAACGAAAAATGGACATCAATTTGACTGCAATCCGGATTTGAACAGCCGATAGCAGTTACGCGATATGCGGTATCCCCATGGCAATTTTGACCAATGTAAATCTAATTTGCTTGAGTGTGAAATTTATTGTCCGTAATTGTTTGGTGATGCCCGCAAAACGAGCAAGTCCAATTTCTACCTTCCATTTCGATCTCCTCTTCACTAGGCGACCTTTCGATACGCAGGTCACCGGACTCGATACACTAATTCTCAACTACACCCGCTCGTCCCGCCGCAGGTGTCGCACTTCAGACAGGTGCCGTTACGCACCAGCGTGAAGTTGCCGCATTCGCCGCAGGCCTCACCCTCATAGCCCTTCACGCGGGCTTCCAGGATCATGTCGCTAGCGCTTCGCTCGGCAAAACCGGGGCCAGCAGAGGTGGCGGCGGCTGGAGGGGAGAGCACCTCTCGGGCCGCCGCCGCAGCACCGAGGCTGCGCGGCTGCGGTGGCAAATTATCGGACGCTAGGGAGGAACTCGTGTCTTGGGATACGCCCGATGCAATTGCACGTGCCGCTACCGCACTTGCCTCGGCGGACTGCTCCGCCACCACGACCAGCTTGTTGAGCTGGCCGCGGGTAAAGCCGTGAGAAACAAACTGAGCTGCCGTCTCTTCCTGAGCCGTTCCCTCCCTGACGCCTTTGCCAAGCGCCGTGGAGCTAATGTCCGCCGGGTCCACATGGGCCAGTTCATGGCGGTCGAGATAGGAGACGGCCAGCTCGCGGAAGATATAGTCGAGGATCGACGTCGCGTTCTTGATGGCCGCGTTGCCCTGCACCAGACCCGCCGGCTCAAAGCGGGTGAAGGTGAAGGCATCGACGAATTCTTCCAGCGGCACGCCATATTGCAGGCCGACGGAGATGGCGATGGCGAAATTGTTCATGAGCGAACGGAAGGCCGCGCCCGCCTTGTGGATATCGATGAAGATTTCACCAAGGCGCCCGTCTTCATACTCACCGGTATGCAGATAGACCTTGTGGCCGCCGACGATCGCCTTTTGGGTGTAGCTCTTGCGCCGGTCGGGCAGGCGCTCGCGGGCGACGGTTTCGCGTACGCGCTCCACGATATGTTCAACAATGCGTTCGGCGGCAACTTCGGCGCGCTGGGCGGCCGGCTGGTCGCTGGCGATGGCTTCGAGCGTTTCGTCTATCTCGTCCTCATCCTGTCCCAGCACCTGCGAGTTGAGGGGTTGCGAGAGTTTCGAGCCGTCGCGATACAGCGCGTTGGCTTTTAGCGCGAGGCGCCAGGAGAGCGTGTAGGCCTCCTTGCAGTCCTCGATGCTGGCGTCGTTCGGCATATTGATGGTTTTTGATATGGCGCCCGAGATGAAGGGCTGGGCCGCGGCAATCATGTGGATGTGGCTTTTCGCAGACAGGTAGCGCTTGCCGGTGCGTCCGCACGGGCTGGCGCAATCGAACACGGCCAGATGCTCCTCCCGCAAGCCCGGTGCGCCTTCCAGAGTCATCGCCCCGCAACAGGCCGTATTGGCCGTTTCTATGTCCAATTTTGAAAAACCGATTTCGCCAAGCAGATCAAAATCCGGTGCGTCGAGGCGCGCTGCGTCGAGCGCCAGGGTCCCGGTGCAGAATTCCTCGCCCAGCGTCCATTTGTTGAACACGAACTTGATGTCGAAGGCTGTGCCAAGCGCGGCCTCAATGGCTGCGATTTTCTCATCGGTGAAGCCTTTTTCTCTCAAGGCCTCATGGTTGACACCCGGCATTTCTTTCAGCGTGCCGTGACCCACCGCGTAGTCGATGATGCCGGTAATGGTGTCCTGGTCATAGCCGAGGGTCTTGAGCGCCTGTGGCACGGTGCGGTTGATGATCTTGAAATATCCGCCGCCGGCGAGCTTCTTGAACTTCACCAGGGCGA
>CAYOEI010000388.1:0-3201 GCA_964402825.1 uncultured Hyphomicrobiaceae bacterium | reverse complement strand
TGGGCGCCCGCGCGCACCGACTTCTCGATAAAGTTGGGGGTGCGATGACACAGCGTGTCGACCTGGATGACAAATTTGAACTTGAGCTTCTCGACCTCCTTCAGATGGATCATGCGGTCGAGAACGGCTTCCCAGTCCTTGTTGCGCGCGAAATTGTCGTCGGTCACGAAATAGCGCTTGATGCCCTGGGCTTCGTTGGCGCGAATGATCTTCTCAATCGAGTCTGGCGTGCGCCGTCGCGAGATGCGGCCCTGAACGTTGATGATGGTGCAGAAGGAACACTGGAAGGGGCAACCGCGCCCGGCATCGAAACTGGTATAGTGACCTGCCGTGCGCCGGATCTCCCGTTCCGATAGAATCGGGATGCTGGTATCGCTAATATCGGGCAGGGCGTGCATGTAGTTGTAGAGCGGCTTCAGCTCACCATTCCAGGCGTCATTCAAAAACTCCTCGAACCGGCCTTCGCATTCACCGGCATACAAGGAAATACCGAGATCCTTCGCCTCCTGGATATCCGGCGGCAATTCGGGAAGCATCGCGATGCAGCCTGAGACATGGAAACCGCCCATGGCCACCTGGATGCCGCGTTCGCGCAGGCGCCGGCCAATATCCACCGCACGCGGGAACTGGTTCGTCTGAACCCCGACCAGACAGACAACGCCCTGATCGGCCGCCTCGATGTTGGCGACCATCTCATCGATGGAGAGAATTGTATTGGTTTCGTCATAGGCATCGACAACGATGTCGACATCCGGTCCCAGCACATGGGCTTCTGCAGCCTCAAGTACGAGCCCGTACAGGGAGGCCAGCGTGTTTGAAGGGATCGCTGAGCGGTACCATTGGATCACATATCCGTCGTCGTCATAATGCGACGGCTTGATCAGCACAATCCGGAAGCTCCGCTGCGCCTGTTTTACGCCACCCTCATCTTTTTTCTGGTTAGGCACTGATAACCTTCTTTCTGATGTCGTTCAGAAAATTATCAATTCGACCCAACAGTAGACTATTTTTACGACCATTTCGAATCGATCCGTTCAAACAGAACCAGTAAGAGATGCAGGGGACATTCATGGTGCAATCATTTGCTCCTGAATGTCCGCTATTGGCACTAAGCGGACGTTCCAGCCTGTGTGGTTTTATGTCTGCTTTCGGGGGTAAAGCGGACATGGGATTTGACGCTCAGAATGTCTGCTTTTGACCCAAAACGGACGATCAGCCTAGCTTCACTCGGTTATGATTAACGCAGTCAGAAAATTGATCCGCAGCTTGTCGCCTGATCGATGCCGCGCGACGCTCAAGCTATACATGGCAGAAGAATGGATAAGGATTGTCCTTGACGGTCAACGCGGTCAGGACAGCATCGCATTCTGTGTCTGAATGTGTCCTCAACCTTACGCGTATTCTTGATCACGGACTCTTTCTTGAAACTCGGCATACATGCCAATGACAGGAGAAAAAATCTTGTGGAATAGGGTTTTTCCGATCAGCACGTCATGCAATGCTAGATAGTCGATGCCTGTAGAAAGAAAACATTCAACTGCATCTTGTGGCTTCTCGACGATTGGTTCTCCTTTCATGTTAAATGATGTGTTCAGCAATACCGGAACGCCCGTTATCGCATCAAATTCCTTGAGCAGTTTATAGAGTCGTTCATTATTTTCCTGACAAATCGTCTGCACACGTGCGGTGCCATCGACGTGAACGACCGCAGGTATTTTGCCTCTCCATTCGGGACGAACATTCATGGCTAGCAACATGAATGGAGATTCAACGCAATCTTCAAATATTTCTTCTGCCCGCTCAGCTAGAACTATCGGTGCAAATGGTCGGAAGGGCTGCCGATGTTTGACCTCTTCATTTAAGATATTTTTCATTTTAGCTTCGCGTGGATCCGCCAGAATACTCCGATTGCCGAGAGCTCGAGGCCCGAATTCAGAGCCACCTTGAAACCAGCCGAATACATGGCCTTCAGAAAGCAATTCAGCTGTATCTCGGAAAAGGTTGCTTTTGGGAAGCTTTTTTGTTTCAAGACGAATGAGCCCCTTATCAAGGAACTTAAGTGCGTGGTCATCAGTGTATTTTCTACCAAGGTTGGCATGCTTCATGACGAATGAACGCTGGCCTTTCAGCACTGCCAGGTGACCATAGTATGCACAACCAATAGCGATGCCGTCATCACCTGCTGCGGGTTGGATCCAAACATTGTCGAAACCAGCCTCTCGCACGATCCGTCCATTGGCTACACAATTGAGGCCGACGCCACCTGCAATGCACAAATTCTTGGCACCTGTCGTCTTGCACAACCATTTCGCACGGTGAAGAAGTACATTTTCCGTGTCGTGCTGGACTTGCCAGGCCATGTCCTCCCAATGCTGCATCGACGGACTGTCTTCCCAGTCTTCGTCGGTTCCCGGCACCCAGGGTTTGTTTAGGTCGGGTGTCCAGTCTGGAATGTCCAACACGCCATCGTTAATCTCGAGTAGCGGCTTGAACTGACCAGAACGGCCATAGGGTGCCAATCCCATCACTTCACCGCACTTGTTCCAGTCCGCGAATATGTAACACGAAACCCGGCTATATAACGCGCCGAGACCCGGCATGACATAAAACTCGTCACTGAGGAATCCGCGCTTCGGCTTCAGCCAAATTTTCTTGAGAGTTTCGATTTCGGAACCGTTGAATATATAGTAACTCTCCGACTCTCGAGCTAATGGCTCGGATTTATCAGTCTCAGTGTATTTTTCCATCACATCCGAGCAATAGCTCCCAACGCCGTCCACTATCATCACCACCCCTTCATCAAAAGGGCTGGCCGCGAAGGCGCTGTAAGCGTGTGCTAGGTGATGTGAAATCGTCAGTACCTTGTCGGATTTTGAACAAAAAAATGGATTTTTTTTCGCTTGAATCCGCTCGTTTTCGTCTAGGAGTTCCGGATAATCATCGTGCAGCAGTCTATTTTCCATATCTTCGACCGGCAGGATGTAGCAGTTGCGGACCACCACATCTAAATCTTCCGTCGAAATGCCCTCGGCCTCCAAGCAATAGTCAACGACTTCATCATAAAAACCAGTATCGTGCTTTTCACCCGTTAAACGCTCCTTGGAAATCGCAAAGGCAATTTTGCCATCGCGAAGCAGACAGGCACTCACATCATGGTCGTAGGCATTTATCCCTAGGACATAGGTGTGTTTATTTGACATT
>CAYOEI010000387.1:0-3162 GCA_964402825.1 uncultured Hyphomicrobiaceae bacterium | reverse complement strand
TCACGGAGCCCGAAGTATCCACCGCAAGCACCAGCTCCAGATCAACCCGCGTCAAGCCCTGCGCGCGCGGCCCGCCTGATGACGACAGTAAAGCCAGCGCCAGGGCGGCCGGTACAATCCAGATCCTGGACAGGCGTATATTGCACATCCACTTCATACATCGAACCCTACCGGTTCCATGTCGATCAGGCAAAAAAGGGTTATAAACAAGCCGTGATCTGCGATGAAAATCATATCATCAGTAGCCTTCTGGCCATGTAGAGTGAAATAATGGAAAGCTTGAGCACAATCGGCGAAGCACCGCTGCGGCTGGCGGCTTTTGCCGGCATATTCGTGGTTTTGGCGCTCTTGGAGCTTGCCATGCCGCGGCGCGTTCCGGGTAAGGGGAAAAAAGCCAGATGGTTCACCAATCTGATGATCACCGGCATCGGTGGCCTAATCTTAAGGGCGATGGCGATGCTGGCAGTTCCCATTGCCGCCGTCGCGGCCGCCGCCTGGGCGCAAAGTCAGGGCTGGGGCGTGCTGAACTGGCTGGACTGGCCGGGCTGGCTCAAAATTTTCCTGGCCATGATTGTCCTCGATCTCGCGATCTACGGCCAGCATGTGGCCTCACACAAGATCCCCCTCATCTGGCGGCTGCACAAGGTGCATCACTCCGATGTGGACTTCGATGTGACCACCGCGCTGCGTTTCCACCCGGTGGAGATTGCGCTCTCCATGTTGTGGAAGATTGCCGTGGTTCTGGCCCTGGGGGCATCACCGTGGGCGGTCGTGCTGTTCGAGGTCACCCTTAACGGGTGCGCCATGTTCAACCACGCCAATATCGCGCTGCCCCTGCGGCTCGACGCGGTGGTTCGGCTGTTCATCGTCACCCCGGACATGCACCGGGTACATCACTCGATTCACTCTTCCGAGCATGACAGCAATTACGGCTTCAATCTGTCGCTCTGGGACCGGCTGTTCAATACCTATACAGCCCAGCCTAAGGACGGGCATCTGGGCATGACCATCGGCCAGAAAAATCATCTCAATGATAATCCGAAAAAACTCATATGGAGTTTGATGCTGCCCTTTATGAGCACGAAACGCACCTCAACTCAGAAGAAACTTAAGGGGAAGTAGCGCAGATACAGCTCTTCAAAACGCCCCTCGGCGCGCGCCAGTTGCAGTCCGTAATTCAGCACATCGCGCAGCTTCCGGTTTCCCTTGCGCACCGCGATACCGATCCCCTCGCCGAAATATCTGCTCTCGGTGAAGGGACCGCCGCGAAATTCGCAGCAGCTTTCAGACAATGTGCCATTCAGCCAGAACATCAGCGAGACGCCGTCGCCAAACAGGAAATCGACCTTGCCCTGACGCAGAGCCGCTTTAGCCTCATCCATTGAACCATATGCAACCACGGCCGATTGGGTGAAAAAATCTCCCAGATAGACCTCATGGGCGCTCCCCTCGATCGCCCCGATCTTCTTTCCCGATATGCTCTCAGGTGTAATGGCCTTGGTCGGATTGGATTTGAGCGCCACGAAACGCGCCGGCGTATGGTAATAGCTGTCGGTAAAATCCACTTCCCGCAAAATCTGTTCGGAGATGCGGATCGAGGCGATCACCGCATCCGCCTCGCCCTCCTTGAGCGATGGCAGCAGCCTGCTCCAAGACACCGTACGGATGGAACACTCGACCGACAGCTCGTCACAGATGACCCGCATCAAATCGACGTTGAACCCTGTCAGCTCCCCCTCTTCGTCAAGATAGTTGAATGGCGGGTAATCATTGTCGGTCACGAAGCGAATCAACTCGAGATCCTGAAAGTCAGGTTTGGGGATGCGCAGCGGGTTTTCCTGCGTCTGCACGGCATCCCCGCCAGCCTGCTCATCGGGCGAGCGTTGCTGGGCATAGCCCGCGCCCGTTGCCAGCAGGCAAAAGGCCAGCGCGGCGAACAGAATACTGGGCTTAAAATAATGATTCATAGCGGCGCATAATAGTGACCTCGCTCATACCCGCAAGTGGCGCGATACTCACTTTTTCAGGGCTTGCTCATTGATCACATGGGTTGGCGCGCCCGCCTCATAGGCGAGTATCTGGTCAAATATATCGGAAAACTGGAGTTCCCATTCATCTTCCGTGACATAGCCAATGTGGGGCGTGCACACCACATTCTCCATTAAGAACAGCGGATCGCCGGCATCGCGAAGCGGCTCATGTTCATACACATCCACTGCCGCCATGCCGGGCCGCCCGGCGCGCAGCGCATTCACCAATGCGCCCTCCTCAATGAGCGGGGCGCGGCTGGTATTCACAATCAGCGCGTCCGGCTTCATCTGTGCAAGATCACCAGCTGTTACAATCCCGCGGGTAGAATCATAAAGACGCAGGTGCAGGGAGAGCACATCGCACTGAGCAAAAAAGTCCGCCTTGCTTTGCGGGACGGCGAAGCCATCTTCGCGGGCGCGCTCACGCGACCCTTCGCTCGCCCAGATCACCACATTCATGCCGAATGCCTTGGCTATATCAGCGACGGCGCGGCCAATGCGGCCATAGCCGAAAATGCCAAGAGTGCGCCCGCGCAATGACTTGCCGACACTCATCTGCCAATTACCGCTCCTGAGCGATGCCATTTGCTGGGGGATCTGGCGCATGGCCGAGATGATCAGGCCCCAGGTGAGTTCAGCCGTGGCATAGGATGGCGCGCCGGCATGCATGTTTGAAGACACGATGACGCCGTGGCGGGTGCAGGCATCGACATCGATATGCGGGTAGACAGAGCGCTGGCTGATGAGCTTCAACCTTGGCAGGCGCTCTATCAGGGAGCCTTGTATTTTCGTCCGCTCACGGATGAGCACAAGCGCTTCGCAGTCCGCAAGGCGCGCGGCAAGCGCGTCATCGTCCTGAACGTGATCGTCCCAGATGGTGACGTCGTGGCCGGTTAGTTTTTCAAAACATTTGAGGTTACGGATGGTGTCGAAATAATCGTCCAGTATCGTGATTTTCATTCACTTGACCCCACTTGATTTCCCTTGATTTCTCCGGTCTTCAATTTGCTTCCGCGTAATCCGCGATCTGGCCGAGGAAACCGGAACACACTTCCAACTCGCTTTCCTCGATAAATTCATCTGGTGCATGGGCCTGGGATATGCTGCCGGGGCCGATGATGACGGATGAGAA
>CAYOEI010000386.1:0-6049 GCA_964402825.1 uncultured Hyphomicrobiaceae bacterium | reverse complement strand
CGCCTTGACGCCGAGGAAGATCGCCTCAATCGCTGGCACATTCCCCAATACCGCATAGACGAAGGCCAGCGCCAGCACCACCACCGCGCCCGGCAGGACGAACAGCAACCCCGCGACCAGGCCGCCTTTCACCCCGTGCAGACGCCAGCCCGAATAGGTCGCGAGCTGCATGGCTTCAGGACCAGGAAGAAGCATGCAGAAATTGAGTGCGTTCAAAAATTGCTGCTCGGTGAGCCATTTGTGCTCATCCACGATCATTTTGTGCATGAGTGCGATTTGCCCCGCCGGCCCGCCAAAGGACAGCAGGCCAATCCGCGCCCATACGCCTAGCGCTTCGCGGTAAGAGGGGTGATCGCTCATGAACCGGCCTTTTCATTTTGGGCAGCCGGCACCAGTTCGCCTCCGCCATCGCGCCATCCTTCGATGCCGCCAAACAGCACGCGCGCGTCCAGCCCCGCATCGCGCATGGTCTGGCCAGCCAACTGGCTGACTTCATGGCCATGGACGCAATGGACAATGTAGGACGTCTCGGCCTCAAGATCACTTATCCATACGCTGATCTGAAATGGATCGCGCCAGGTGGCGCCGGGTAACATTTCACCGGACTCATCGAAGGCCGCGCGTTTGCGCACATCGAGGATGACCAGCGGCGCGCCGCTGCCCAAAAGTTTTTTAAACCTGCTGTTGAAATAAAAAAATCACCCATAGCATTTGCTCCGTTATCGCGGTTACGGAGCGGCGTTTGGGCGATTCGCCTGAAGGGGCAGCCGCATTCGGCCCCGAGCGGATGTTTGTATATGCGAGCTATCGGGAGATGGCAAGAGAGGCATAACGCCATGCGCAACTGCACTGAGATAATATACTGTTCTGTCAATATCGCGTTTATGTCGTGATTGACCGGACTGGCGTCGTAATTTGGTTAGCCGTAATGCGGGGCAAGACGCATGATTTTCATTGAAAAATATCTTCAACGATTTTGCAGGAGATGAGGCGATGAAAACGCAGGCCCGCGTGGTCGTGATCGGAGGCGGGGTCGTCGGTGTCGCCACGCTCTATCATCTCGTCAAGAAAGGCTGGAGCGATGTCGTATTGGTCGAACGCAAGGAGCTGACCTCCGGTTCGACCTGGCACGCCGCGGGCCTGCTGCCGCTGTTCAACGTCTCTTACTCGGTTGGACAGATCCATAAATATTCGGTGGCGCTGTACCAGCGTCTTGAGGAGGAAACCGGGCTGAATGTCGGCCTCGTTCAGTGCAGCAATATCCGCCTTGCCAACACGCCGGAACGGATGGACGAGTATAATTATTATGCCGGCATCGCCAGGACGATTGGCGTCGACGTCCGCTTCCTCACTCCTGATCAGGTCAAGGAAATCTGGCCGCTTTGCAATATGGACGGCATTATTGGCGCGATCCAGCATCCCGAAGACGGCTATATCCAGCCTGCGGACCTGACCCAAGCGCTGGCCAAGGGCGCGCGCGATGGCGGGGCTGAGATCAACCGGAACACGGCCGTTACCGGCATCTCCCAAAAGCCGAACGGGGAATGGGTTGTCAGAACCGGCAAAGGCGAAATCACATGTGAGCATGTTGTGCTGGCCACGGGCAATTTCGCACGCCGGATGGGCGCCATGGTCGGCCTCGACATCCCCGTCATCCCGGTCGAACATCAGTTTATCGTCACCGAGCCGCATCCCGAGATCGTGAAACGGCACGAGGCCGGTTTGCCGGAGATGGGCGTCCTGCGCGAATCCGATGCATCCTACTATATGCGTGAGGAAGCCAGGGGGCTTCTGCTCGGACCCTATGAAACCGGCGCTCCGTGCTGTTATCTGGATGGACCGGACGAGGACAGCGAATATGAGCTGTTTCAGGAAGACCTGGACCGGATCGAGACCCAAATCGCGGCCGCGATTCATCGGGTTCCCGCATTCGGCGAGGTTGGCGTAAAGCAGGTTTTCAATGGCGCCATCGCCTATACGCCCGATGGTTCGCCAATCGTCGGACCCGCCTGGGGCTTGAGAAACCTCTGGCTCAATGAGGGCCACAGCTTTGGCGTGACGGCGGCGGGGGGCGCGGGCTGGCAGCTGGCTGAATGGATTGTCGAGGGCGAGCCGACAATCGACATGATGGGCGTGGACCCGCGCCGTTTCGGTCCCTACGCCTCACGCGGATATCTGAAGACGAAGAACGAGGAAGCCTATCGCAGCGTCTTCGTTGTCCATTTTCCCGACGAGGAACGCGGCGACGCACGCCCGCTCAAACAATCGCCATGCCATGACCGGATGAAAGCGCGCGGCGCCGTGTTCGGCCAGCTGTTCGGCTGGGAGCGGCCCAACTGGTTCGCGCCTAACGGAGTCGAACCAAAGGACGAGTGGAGTTTTCGCCGGACCAATTATTTTGAGCATGTGGGTAATGAATGCCGCCACGTTCAGGAGAAGGTTGGCCTCCTGGACATGACTGCCTTTTCGAAATTCGAGGTTTGCGGGCCCGGCGCTGCAAGCTGGCTCAACGGGCTGTTCGCCAACGCGATACCGGGCAAAACCGGGCGCATAGGTTTGTGTCATTTATTGTCGGCGAATGGCGGCGTGCGATCTGAATTCACGCTCTATCGTGAGGGCCCGGAGAAATTCTACCTGGTTTCAGCCGGAGCCATGGAGCGGCATGATTACGACATCCTCCAGAAAAACCTGAACGGGCAGAACCTGTCCCTGAACAAGGTGACGACGCACTATGGCGTGCTGGTTCTGGCCGGACCGAACTCTCGCGATCTGCTACAGAAAATCACCGATTGCGATCTATCGAACGAAAATTTTCCCTGGCTTACGGGTCAGTTCCTCAATATCGGATGCGCCCAGGCGCGCGCCTTAAGGGTTAATTTCGTCGGCGAACTTGGCTGGGAGCTGCACCACCCGATTGAGATGCAGAATTATATTTACGATCTGCTGTTCGAGGCGGGAGAGGAGTTCGATTTGAAACCCTTTGGTATCCGCGCCATGGATTCGATGCGCCTGGAGAAATCCTACCGGCTGATCCCGCGGGAATTGTCGATCGAATATGCCGCATTGGAGTCCGGCCTCAAACGCTTCGTGCGGATGGACAAGGGGCAATTCATCGGCCGCAATGCGCTTGAAGCGTGGGAGAGACAAGGATTCACCAACGCCCTCGTCACCATGGAGGTGGGGGATATCACCCACTCCGATGCACGCGGAAATGAGCCGGTCTACAGTGAGGGAAAACTTGTTGGACGCTGCACCAGCGGCAATTTCGGCTGGCGGGTGGGCAAATCGCTGGCGCGCGCCATGGTGCCTCCTGAATTGTCCAGCGAGGGCACACGGTTTGAGATTGAAATTCTCGGCGATCGGTACCCGGCGAAAGTGATCGCGGAGTCGCCGTATGATCCGGGCAACCTACGGCTGAAATCATAAAATGAACATGGCTTGCGCCGGCACCCCGGAAGTTCCGTTTGGTCGAAACTTGCTTTAGTGCGCGGCGAGTTGTGGAGCTTCCATGGGCACCGCGGCGGCAATGCGGTCAGCCCGCGGCGAGAGCTGATACAGGTTGCGGTAGCATTTGGAGAAATGAGAAGCCGACACGAAGCCGCACGCCACCGCCACCTCAATGATATGCAGGTCCGACTGCATCAAAAGATGGTGCGCATATTCCAGACGCAGCTCAAGATAGAAGCGCGCCGGTGACTGACCGAGATACTGGCGGAACATGCGCTCGATATGACGCCGTGACAGACTGGTGAGGGCGGATATTTCCTCGAGCTGAAGCGGCTCGGAAATATTTTCTTCCATCTGTTCGATGATGAACAGCAGCTTTTTGTTGTTCAGGGTCCGCCGCGCCCTGAGCGGCAGCCGCTGCCGGTCATCCGCATTGCGGACCTTGTCGGCGAGACATTGTTCGCAAACCTTGGTGACGATGTCATCACCCAACTGACCTGAGATGATGTGCAGCATCATGTCGAGCGATGCTGTTCCGCCGGCGCAGGTATATATATTCCGGTCCATCTCAAACAGGTTGGAATGAACATCGATATTCGGAAATTTTTCGATGAAGCCGGGAAGATTTTCCCAGTGGATCGCACAGCGGTATTTCTCCAGCAACCCAACTTCGGCGAGCACCCACGCACCGGTGCACAGCCCGCCCACGGTCACGCCATGGCCATGGATATGGCGCAGCCAGGCGAACAGCTTCGGCTCCTGGTACTGCTCAATCGTCAGCCCTGAACAGACAAGGGCGATATCGGGTTTGAAAATACCAGACTGTTTATTGACGACCTCCGCCAGCGACATATCGACATTGATCGACAGCCCGTTACTCGCCTTCACGGCAGCTCCATCGATGGAGATCAGCCGCCATTCATATGCCAGGGTGGTATGAAACCGGTTGGCCAGCCGCAGCGGCTCGATAGCGGTCGCAAAGGCGATCATGGAAAAGTTCGGCACAAGAAAGAACAGGATCATGCGCGTTCCTGGTTCTTTCATGTCCATTGTCCGCACTCCAGACAGCTATGGTGCTCAGGGGCGTACCCTTCGTCACAAATGGTCCAGTCATGTCAGCCAATTAAGAATACAGGGAAATTACGGCGTTTTGCATTTTTTTTTAGAGGGTATCCCCTTACCCGAGTCGTCCCGGCGAGCCCATGCGTCCGTCATCGGTAACGCATGGGCACCGCCGGTCCGGGCCAGCCTCAGGTGGAAACTCTTGCCAGCGGGATCTGCTTCTTCGGGTCCTTAAATGGAACTGGTACAACTTCGGCGTCCACCATGCCGTCTTTTGGCAGAGCAACCTTCAGCTTGGTTCCATGTTCGGTATATTCAACCGGCATCATAGCGAGTGCGATATTGGTGCCCAGCGAGGGTGACCAGAAGGCGCTGCTGACATAGCCCTGCGGTCCGCCATCGGCGTGAACCAGATAGAAGTCCTCATTATACCAGGTGAGAGGTTCCCCCCCCCCATGCGCAAGCCAACCAGCTTCTCCGATACTCCCTCATCATGGATGCGCTGAAGCGCTTCTTTGCCGATAAAGTCGTCTTTCGAAAAATCGATCTGCCAGTCCAGACCTACCTCATAGGGATTTGTCTCGATATCCATATCCTGACCCCAGGAAAGAATCCCTGCCTCGAGGCGGCGGATGTGAGACGGCGCGATGACATGGAGATTGAACTCCTTGCCGGCTTCCTTGACCGCGCGCCAGAGCTTGTCAGCGTGGCGGGTCGCATCACGCAGATAGATTTCATACCCCACCTCGGCTGAAAACCCGGTGCGCGAAACCAGCACGTCCAGACCATCGAGTTTGGCTTCCATGATGCCGTAATAAGGCACGTCCTCGATTGCCGAACCGAACAGGCTTGTCAGCAGGCCCTTCGCCTTGGGCCCCTGTATCTGGACCGGGCACACATCTATCTCGTGGATCTCCACGTTGAATTTTCCGGCCGCGTTCAAGCCCTGCAGCCATGCCCAGACATCGGAGTCGGAAATCGAAAACCAGAACTCATCGTCGGCGACGCGCAGCAGAATAGGATCATTGATGATCCCGCCATACTGGTTGCACAGGATCACATAGCGGCCCTGGCCGGTCTTGAGCTTGGTGCGTACGTCGCGGGTGATCACCATATTTACAAAATCAACGGCATCGGGACCCTTGACCTGAATTTGCCGCTCCACCGCGACATTCCACATGGTCACATGCTCGGTGATGTACTCATACTCCTTGAGCAGACCGCCATCTTCGAGAGATACGTAGGCGCGCGGATGGTAAATCCGGTTGTAAACGGTGTAACACCAGCACCCTTCGGCATGGGACAAATGCCAGTAGGGTGATTTTCGCACCCGCGTCGAAATCAGCATTGTGGCGTCGGAGTTACCCGACTGGCGCAGATTAATGGGCACCCGCCGTTTTTTCAGCTTCGGGAGATGGACCGGAAACTCGTCCTGCCCGGTGGCGGATGAGAGATTGAGCGCGGCAGCTTGGTTCATGGCAGCATTTCCATCTAAAAAATGTGATCCAGCAGATCAGTTGATTGCGAAGGTATCCGCGTG
>CAYOEI010000385.1:0-3219 GCA_964402825.1 uncultured Hyphomicrobiaceae bacterium | reverse complement strand
CGTCGCCAGCGTGAAAGATAGTGGCCACGCGCAAGGTGTGGCGCTCGCGCATGTTGCTGATCTCGGCCAGAACCCGCGGGAGTTTGCCCAGCGGTATGACGCCGTCTATACAATAGTAATCCGATAAGCGGCCAACAGCGCCAAAGGCCGATTTTCGACCGAGCCAGATGGCCGCGCTCTCAGCGGCGCTCTGAGAAACCTTGATCGCGATGGGCTTGAATGGCTTGGCGATCTCCTGGATGGCGTCAAGGCGATCCTCGATCTCTTCCTCGGACCCTTCAACCTCGATGATAAGCAAGGCTTCGGCGTCGAGCGGATAACCCGCCTTGGCAAATTCCTCGCACACATGAATGGCGGGCTTATCCATAAATTCGATGGCGACGGGGATGATGCCTGAACCAATGATAGCCGACACGCACTCCCCCGCGGCCTCACTGGAAGAGAACCCCATTAGCATGGGCCGCGCGCCTTCGGCTGAACGTAAAATGCGAACCGTTGCTTCGGTTATGATGCCGAACTGGCCTTCGGAGCCAATGATGAGCCCGAGCAGATCATACCCCGGCGCATCGAGCTCCTCACCGCCGATATCAATGATTTCACCGTCCATCAGAACGATTTTCAAGCCAAGAACATTGTTGGTCGTCACGCCGTATTTCAAGCAATGAGCGCCGCCCGAATTCATCGCCAGATTTCCCGCAAGCGTGCAGGCCAACTGGCTGGATGGGTCGGGCGCATAGAAAAAACCATCCGGCGCAACAGCGTTTGAAATTTCGATATTGGTGATCCCTGTCTGCACCCGCGCGGTCCGGTTCTCAAAATTGATGTCGAGTACGGCATTCATCTTGGAAACGCCCAGCACGATCGAATCTTCCGTCGGCAGCGCCCCGCCGCATAACGAGGTTCCCGCACCTCTTGCTACGACTTTGATTGCATTAGCCTTGCAGAATTTGAGAATCCGGGAAATCTGCTCCGTTGTGGTTGGCAAAACAGCCGCCAGCGGCATTTGCTTGTATGCCGTCAGCGCGTCAGTCTCGAATGCCCGCCGGCCATCCTCGTCGGCAACAACAGCTGCCGGCGGAACCAGCTCGCTCAGGCCGCGGATCAATTGCTCGCGCCGGTCGATCACCTTCACATCGGGTTCGAGAACAGCAAGACCGCTCATAATGTATGCTCGCCTAAAGGTTGTATCTGCAAACTCATTTCAATCTCGCCAGGCTGCTCTGTACACGCACGGCCGCAATTCAACCGGCGGAATAAACCTAATCATATTATACTCATTGCTTATACCCATTGCCGGGATAATTGCGATATCGTATAATAAGACGATTGATTATTGCCTTGAAGTTGAAAATCAAAATATACGGTACCTGCTCATGCCGACTGGCGATCTTGAAATATTTGCGCGTGTTGTAACCGCTGGCAACATGTCCGCGGCTGGCCGCGAGATGGGTCTTTCGCCCGCTGTGGTTAGCAAGCGCATCAGCCATCTCGAAGAGCGCCTCGGTGCACGATTGTTTCAGCGTACCACACGCCAGTTGACCCTCACAGAGTCCGGCCAGGGTTTTTATGACCGTGTGGTCAACATTCTTGCCGGCATTGAAGAAGCCGAGGCCTATGTGACCCGGCGCAACGCCACCCCCAGAGGTACGCTGAAAATTACGGTGCCAACCGCCTTCGGCCGTATGCACGTGGCGCCCTTTATGGGTAAATTTCTCGAAACCTATCCAGATATGTCCCTCGATCTCAATTTGTCCGACAATTTTGTCGACATCGTTGGCCAAGGCTTCGACGCGGCAATCCGGATCGCTGGGCTTGAAGACTCAAGCCTGGTGGCGCGCAAACTTGCCCCGAACCACCGCGTCATCTGCGCGGCTCCAAAATATCTGTCAAAATTTGGTCAGCCGGACTGTCTTGCAGATCTTGCAAAGCACAATTGCCTTTCGGCGGCGGCCCAGGAAGTGTGGCGGCTCCAGGGTCCGGACGGCCCAGCCTCGATCCGTATTAATGGCAACATCCGCACAAATTCCACCGAAGTGGTGCGCGAATCTGTCATTGCGGGTGTCGGCATCGCGTTGCGCTCCACCTGGGATGTGGGCTCCGAGCTCAAATCGGGGAGTTTGAAAATCATTCTTCCCGAATATCAGGAATCCCAGCGCGTGGCGGTTTACGCCGTTTACCCCTGCCGTCAATTCATGCCGGCAAAGTTGCGAGTTTTTATTGAATATCTTGGCGGCCTCTATGGCCCTGAGCCTTATTGGGACAAGGGCCTGGCCCTGCCCAATGTGAGTTGACCCAACGTGAATTGTTGTTTTTCGTCACTCATATGCTGGCGAATGACCTAATCTTGAGCCATGATGGCAAAAAACAAAAAATCCCAAGCCAAACCCAAAGTTGGTCTCTTCGTCACCTGTCTTGTCGATCTCATTCGCCCTTCAGTCGGATTTGCATCGGTAAAGCTGCTTGAAGACGCGGGCTGCGAGGTGGAGGTTCCGCGCGCGCAAACCTGCTGCGGCCAGCCGGCTTACAACTCCGGTGATAAATCCGATGCGCGCGCTCTGGCGCTGGCGACAATCGAGGCCTTTGAAGCATACGACTATATCATTGCCCCGTCAGGTTCTTGCGCGGGAATGCTCAAGCATCACTATCCGGAACTGTTCAGCTCAGATCCCGCTTTAACCGCCAGGGTCAGTGCATTTGCAGACAAGGTTTATGAGCTCGTGTCATTCCTTGTCGATGTGCGCGCGATGACGCAGGTGAACGCCAGCTTTTCCGGAAGCGTGACCTATCACGACAGTTGTGCGGGCTTGCGCGAACTCGGCGTCAAGGAGCAGCCCCGGAAATTACTGTCGAGCATAAAAGGCCTCACCTTGCACGAAATGGAAGACTGTGAGGTTTGCTGCGGCTTTGGCGGCACGTTCTGCATTAAATATCCCGATGTTTCCAACGCCATCGTCGAGAAAAAGTCAGCCAATATTGCTGCAAGCAATGCGGACTGTCTGCTTGCAGGCGATATGGGATGTCTGATGAATATGGCCGGAAAATTATACCGCGAAGGCAAGACGGCGCATGTGCGTCATGTGGCGGAAGTTCTGGCCGGCATGACAAGCGAGCCGCCGATTGCCGCTGGTGAAGGAACCAAGAGTTGAAACCGCATTCCCGCTCCTTCAGGTCCAACGCATCGCAGGCGCTGAAAGACGCGTCACTGCAACATGCGCTTAG
>CAYOEI010000384.1:0-4211 GCA_964402825.1 uncultured Hyphomicrobiaceae bacterium | reverse complement strand
TGAGACGGGCTTTCTTGTGCGACTTGGGGATGCGCCCACGAGCATCCAATAGCTTATTGCAGACACAGGGATACGACAACTGCGGTCAGCAGGCTCTTGATGCTGCACTTCATTCCATCTTCCTCACTTCCCATCGATGTGTGCACCATAACAGAAAGGGCCAGCGCAATGCTGGCCCCTTAATGCGGTGTAATTTCTTATTCGGTGTCAGACTTCCGGCGCATCCGCTCGGATTATATCGGGCAGCATTCAGTGCACACGGTTCCGCGTTTGAAACGTCCACAGCAGAACTCGTTCGATTCACAATATACTGCAACCACCGGTGGGTACCCCATACCGGCCACCTCGTTGGCGCGCGAACAGAAATTTCTCGTATTGGACTTTGAGGGAACAATTGCGCTGCCCTGAGGACTGCCAACGCACTCCTGCTTTACGCTCTGGTGAATGTCTGAGTCACTCGCAGTCAAGGCCGGATCTAGAAGAGTCATTTTGACACCGGCAAATGCGAGCACGACCACGACTGTGAATGGAAACAACCATTTCATATCGCGCTCCCTATGTAATTGAAGGAAAACCCAAGTCTTGCGTATTAGCCACAGGCGCACAAGACAAAGCTGCCGAATAAATCGACGATTCCTCGCTGCCAGCCAAGTGCGGAGGCCAGCGCAATGCTGACCCTTCTTGTGCTATACATGCCCGTGACGGGCCGGTGAGTTTTGCGCTGGAATACAATGGACTTAAAGGCGTCATTGGCGGCGATACCTACCCCAACACGTGGTATATCAAGTACGCGACCAATGCCGATGTCGCCATCCACGAAACCTTCTTAACACCCGATCAACTGGTAAAGCTCTACAACCAGTCGCCACGGGCTGCGCTCGGTGTCGGTACCCAGATCCATACCGCGCCCCCGGCCTTCGGCAAGGTGATGAGCACCATCAAACCACGCCACGCCATCGGCTACCATTTCTTCAACGAGGAAGCCACGCGCTACGCTATCCATGAGGGCGTGCGAGAAACATATGATGGACCGCTCTCACTGGCCGTGGACAACATGGTCTGGAACATCACCAAGGATAAAATCGTCGTGCGAATGACGGTATCACCTGACCAGGCTTGGGCGGTGCAAGGCCCGAAGGCGATGCCAGAACCAATCGGTGGCATTCCTGACCCATTAAGCGACGCCATGAAGGCGGGCCGGTGGAATCCGCAGGCCGCTGATGCGGCGAAGTCCGTGGTTGATCCCTTTAAGAAGGAATACAATCTGAAATAGTTCTCCGGGTGAGAAAAACCGTGCAACTGGCCGATCCGGCAGCACGGTGCCAGCAGGGAAATTCTGGTGGATGACGCGGGTCGCTGCGCAAGGAACCGGCGATCAAGACCGGAGCGCTAGAGCCGGATTCACCAACAAGATGAATTTTACTCGTCGACTTCCGCTTTTGGCACAAAGCGGACGTTCCAAAGCACGAACCACAATGTCCGCTTTTGGCTATTAGCGGACATTCCAGCCTATACCGATTGATGTCCGCTTTCGGGGGCAAAGCGGACATAGAATGAGACCCCTCCCAATGTCTGCTTTTGACCCAAAGCGGACATTCTTGACCGTGGGATCAGCTCCCGAATTTTCCACATAACATTAAAAACGACGTTTGACAGTGAGCTGCGAATCGAGAGCCTTTTGTTTATTAGGCAATCGAACGAGCGACACCATGCACGCGTCGGCACAGGTACCGTGCGTAACCGAGTATCGCCGGGATGAGCTTCAATATATGAAGGATTGCCGGCGAGCCTATAATGAAGCTTGGATGATAGCGTGGTTGTCTGCCTGCTTGAGTGACACACCTCATGGTTATGATGTTGCTCGCCAGACCCAAGCGATAGCCCATGCTATTGCCGCAGATTTTGCTGACCTGCTGTACCAATTCCGTCACTGAGCTCATAGATGCGCCTTTTGTTGGGCGCTTGCCAGAAAACCGACGGCAGGGGACAGCGGGTATAACACGGCATACGACTACGCCACGGAAGGGCCGAGGCCCATGAGCCTTCCGTCACTCAAGACCGCTGTCCGTCTGCCAGAGGGATGCTCGTACATATTGAAGCGTGAATTTTCCAAGGTTGTTGTTGGCGTGAAAACTGGCATCGCCACAGGAGTGCGACCTGTTCCTTAACTACATCCGGAACGGCACGTTGCATGAGCAGGCCCTCAGGAGATAGAGCAGCAGTTGGGGGCGGCTTTCGGGTCACCTATTGGTTGTTGGGACGCGACCTTATGAGGATACTCTATGGGATACGTCTTTCTGCTATTTATCGCATCGTTCATCGTCTTTGTTTTCGGGATGATCAAACCCGCGTGGGTACGGATGAAGCACCGACGTCATGTGGCGGTTTTGGCAATTATTATGTTGCTCTCCTGCTTCCCGCTCGCTGCCAACACGATTGAGACAGAACGCAAAAAGTATCCTTATGACTCTGGCAGGCCGAAGGTGGAAAAGGCCGAACTTCCTAGAGCATCAGTGGAGCCTAATCGACAGCCCCGCACAGCGCCGTAAGATACTCCGACCCTCCCCGCGGGAGAGAGAGGGACATCGAAGACCCACTTTGCGTGTCAGCGGCTCTCTGCACATGCCAAGCTTGCGGATTAAGGTATCTGCAGGGCGGTTTAGACCACCTAATCTTAGATACGGGAATTTAACGTCCGCTATTGGGGGTAAAGCGGACATTGTGGGCATGGGTCTCTGATGTCTGCTTATGACCCAAAGCGGACACCTGCGTCTAGAGATCAAGGTCGAACAGACTAGCTGTGAGTGGCACAAAAGCCGGGATATGGTCTGTGTCACATCTAGCCGTTACAGGGCACACCAGTCAGCGATAATGCGCTCGTAAATGGCAACCGCTTCGCCGATACGCTCGACCACGCAATACTCATCGGTCTGATGCGCCTGGGCATCTTCGCCGGGCCCCAAAATAACGGTCGGCGGGTTGCCCATGGCTGGCGTCAGCGCTGAGGCGTCGGTGAAGTAGGGGACCGTATCGGGCGAGTAGCTCTCACCGGTGATTTTAGCCGTGCTGTCCGACACAATTCCTATCCAGTCATGTTTTGGGTCGGTCCAGATGCCTGGCACGTCAATGGTTGTTTCGAGCGTTACCTCATCGCCAAGATAGTATGTGAGTTGCTCGCGAATTTTCGCGGAATCCTGGCCAGGAATAGTGCGGATATCAATACTTATGTCAGTTTGATCAGGCACCGAATTGATATTGATCCCGCCATGAACGGCGCCGACGTTGAGGGTGGGCGCACCTAACATTTCATGGCGGGCAATATTGAAATCAAATTCCTCCAGTTTTGAGATCGCCCGCGCGGCCTTGTAGATTGCGTTATCACCTTTATCCGGCATCGAGCCGTGAGCCGTTACACCTTCGGTGTGGGCGTTGAGCCACAGCGCACCCTTGTGGCCAGCAAGCGGCCGGTTGGAAGTGGGCTCGGCCACGACCATTGCCCCGGCCTCACCCAGCGCGCCATTTCGGCGCGCAAGATCAAAGGCGCCATCGCAACCAGTTTCCTCGCCCGCGGTAATGACAAGAACAATGCCCGGCGTGCCATCGAGCCTGTCAGCCAATGTGATCGCGGCAACGGTGAAAGCCGCCACTCCGCTTTTCATATCCGAAGAGCCGCGTCCGAACAGTTTGCCGTCTGCTATTTCAGCCGCAAAAGGATCGACAGACCAGGGCTGCAATCCCAGCGGAACTGTGTCCACATGTCCGGTGAAGCAGAGCGGAGGCTTTTCGCCCGAGCCGCCCATACGCGCAACCAGATTGGCCCGGCCGGGGCCAAAATCATGGATTGTGTTTGTGAAGCCGGCATCCGCCAGTATCGCATCAAGGGGATCGATGCAGGCGCGCTCGTTGCCGGGCGGATTGATCGTATTGATGCGGATGAGATCTTGCGTGAGTTCCAGAGCTGATCCGGTCATGAATATACCTAAACTTTAGCCTCCTAGCCGAAATAGGCCTGATGCACTTCTTTTGTCTTCGCCAACTTCTTGGGTACGCCTTGGGCAACGACCCGTCCTTTGGAGAGCACATAGCCATAATCTGAAATCGCCAGTGTCTGATGCACATTCTGTTCAACCAGAAACACCGTTATGCCCTGCTCATTAATGCGCCGGATGGTCTCGAAATTCTCTTGCACAAGGATCGGCGACAAGCCGAGC
>CAYOEI010000383.1:0-18672 GCA_964402825.1 uncultured Hyphomicrobiaceae bacterium | reverse complement strand
CCGAGATTGAATCGTGGCCGCATCCTGCGCAAAGGGTAGAGACGAGGCCCTCATAGTCCCGCCGCGTGAGCCCCAGATCGTTCTTGCGCAGGCCCGGATGGCGTACATTTGGCTTCTTAATAAAGGTCATGATCGCATCCTCATCCGCACCATCACATTGCCCGCAACGACAACTGCATTGCGGCCACCACCGATTTATCTTCCTCGATGACCGCTTCAATTTCTTGTCTCACCCACCCTGGCGTCAGCGGCATGCCATCATATTTCAAAACGGAGATCAGCTTCTGCGCCGGAATACCCGCTTCGGTAATGAGCAGCGAGCGCATCTGGGCGTCACGGTTCAACTCAACGACAAAGATCCGGTCATGACTTGCCGCAAACCGCGCCACCTCCTTGCCAAAAGGAAACGCCCTGATCCGCAAGGTGTTGAGCTTGTAGCCCTCGCGCGCCAGCATATCGCACGCCTCGCGAACGGCGGCTTCGGTCGATCCGAAATTGATAATACCGAGCTTGCTGGTCCGGCTGGATTTGCGAACAACCGCTTTTGGAACGAGTTTCACGGCCGTTGCGAATTTACGCGTCAGCCGATCGAGGTTTTTAGCGTTGAGCACTCCGTCCTCGGTGTATCCGGCGAACTCATCATGGGAGGAGCCGCGCGTGAAAAAAGCGCCCTTTGAGGGATGCGTGCCCGGCAGGGTCCGGTAGGGAATCGCATCGCCATCAACGTCGCCGTAACGGCGGAATTCCTTGCGCGCGTCGAGCGCTTGCGCATCGAGCACCTTGCCGCGATCATGCACCCGTTTATCGTCCCATTCGAGCGGGTCGCACACCCACTCATTCATGCCGATATCGAGATCACTCATGACAATTACAGGCGTCTGCAGGCGTTCCGCCAGATCAAATGCATCCGCCGTCAGCTCAAAGCACTCCTTCGGATCGCTGGGGAACAGCAACACATGCTTGGTGTCACCATGAGACGCGTAGGCACAGGTGATAATATCGGACTGCTGGGTCCGCGTCGGCATGCCTGTCGAGGGGCCGCCGCGCTGCACATCAATCAGCACGAAGGGCACTTCGGCGAAATAGGCAAGCCCGAGAAATTCTCCCATGAGGGATACGCCCGGCCCCGAGGTGGCGGTAAAAGCGCGCGCGCCGTTCCAGGCCGCGCCGATCACAATGCCGATTGCGGCCAGCTCATCCTCGGCCTGAACGATCGCAACCTGGCGCTTGCCCTCTTTGTTTACCCGCAGCCGCTTGGCGTGACGTTCAAACGCTTCCACCACCGAGGTTGAAGGAGTGATCGGGTACCAGGCAACCACCGACGCACCGGCATAGAGACACCCCAGGCCAGTGGCTTCATTGCCGGTTATCATAATGCGGTCCTTGGCGCCCCTGACCTTCTTCACCTTAAGAGGCAGCGGACAGTTGAAATTGCGAAACGCATAATCGCGCCCCATCTTCAGCGCTTCAATATTAGGTTCAACGAGCTTGACCTTGCCCTTGAAGCGATCCCGCACGCTCTGCTTGACCACTTTGAAGTCCATTTCGAGCAGCGCCGTCAGCGCGCCCACATAGACCACATTCTTGAACAGCTGGCGCTCGCGCGGGCTGACATAAGCATCGGCGCACATGCGCGCGATAGGTATACCGAGCACGTTGATATCATCGCGCGGAAAGGACCGCGGCAGACTGGAATCGTAGATGAGGTAGCCGCCGGGCACGATCTCCGCCAGATCCTGCGCATAGGTTTGCGGGTTCATCGCCACCATGACATCGACTCTGCCGCGCCGGGCTTTATGCCCTCCTTGGGTGACGCGCACTTCATACCAGGTAGGCAGCCCCTGAATGTTCGAGGGGAAGACATTCTTCGGCACCACGCCAAGCCCCATGCGGAACAGGGATTTGGCAAACAGCAGATTGGCGCTGGCTGAACCTGAACCATTTACATTGGCGAATTTGACGACGAATTCGTTGATTTTGTTCATGAGATATACGCCATGCAATGACCCTGACCGGTAAGGTTGGCCTGCCGCTCCACATAAGTGAATTTCTGCATATCCCAGGCGCCGGTGGGACATCGCTCGGCGCACAGTCCGCAATGCAGGCACAAATCCTCATCCTTGGCCATGATGCGGCCGGTTTTCAGCGTGTCCGACACGTACAGATCCTGCTCCTTATTTACCGCTGGAACACGCAACGCCTGGCGCAACTCATCTTCCTCACCGTTCCTGGTGAAATTGATGCAATCAACGGGGCAGATATCGACACAAGCATCGCACTCGATACACAAGGAGCGGGCAAACACGGTCTGTACGTCGCAATTCAGGCAGCGCTCCGCCTCTTCCAGCGCGAGCTTCACGTCAAAGCCCAGTTCAACCTCGACCTTGAGGCTCTTCAGCGATTTTCGCTTGTTGGCGTGGGGCACATTCACGCGCTGGTCTTCGGAATAGTCATTGGCGTAGGACCACTCATGAAGTCCCATTTTCTGGCTGACGAGGCTGGTGCCGGGACCCGGGCGCGCCTCCGTCAGGCTCTTGCCGGAGCAATGCAGATCAATCGAGATTGCCGCCTGGTGGCCATGGGCCACGGCCCAAATGATGTTTTCCGGTCCCCAGCCCGCATCACCGCCAAAGAACACGCCCGCGCGCGATGACATCATCGTAATCTTGTCAACGACCGGCATGTCCCGCTCATTAAACTCAAGGCCGATGTCGCGCTCAATCCAGGGGAAGGCATTGTCCTGGCCGATAGCCATCAGAACATCATCGCACTCGAAGATAACCTCTTCTCCGGTGGGGATCAGTGTGCGGCGGCCATTTGGGTCGTATCTGGCTTCCATGCGGGCGAATTTAACACCGGCCAGTTTGCCATTTTCAATAATGAATTCTGTTGGTTGGTGATTGTCGAAAATCGGAATGTCCTCGTTCTCCGCATCCTCGATCTCCCAATCAGACGCTTTCATATCCGCGCGCGGGGATCGCACGGTGACGCGCACATCTTTGCCGCCGAGCCGCACGGCCGAGCGGCAGCAATCCATTGCCGTGTTGCCGCCGCCAATGACGATGACGCGCTTGCCAATCTTTTTGGTGTGCTCGAACGCGATGGAGGTGAGCCAGTCGATACCGATATGGATGTTGGCGTCGGCCTGTTCGCGGCCCGGAATATTCAAGTCTTTGCCACGCGGCGCGCCGGTGCCGACAAACACCGCATCGAAGTCTTCATCGAGAACAGCCCTAAGGCTCGTCACCTCATGGCCAAAACGGGTTTCCACACCCATGTCGAGGATGATGCCGACTTCTTCATTGATCACCTGCTCAGGCAGGCGGAAGGACGGGATATTGGTGCGCATCAGCCCGCCGCCGCGCTTGTCCTTCTCGAACAGGACGCAAGTGTAGCCCAAGGGCATGAGATCGCGCGCGACCGTGAGCGAAACAGGCCCAGCGCCCAGCAGCGCGATACGCCTGCCATTCTTCTTTCTCGGGATTTTTGGCAAATGCTCAGATATGTCGCCGCGATAGTCAGCCGCCACGCGCTTCAACCGGCAGATAGCCACCGGCTTATCTTCCAGACGCCCCCGGCGGCAGGCCGGCTCACACGGCCGGTCGCAGGTGCGCCCCAAGATGCCGGGAAAGACATTGGACTCCCAGTTGAGCATGTAAGCGTCGGTGTAACGCCCTTGCGCAATAAGACGGATATATTCAGGAACAGGGGTATGGGCCGGACATGCCCATTGGCAGTCCACAACCTTGTGAAAATAATTCGGATCAGTAATGTCCGTCGGCCGCATTCCACGGGACCGGACGGCAAGATCCGTTGAACTCATCAGCTCAAATCCCAGGCCACGCAGACAAGCCTTGTGACCTTAACTCTAAAGAACTGCGAAACAGCGTTTGTCAGCCCCTCGCAATGTTCATTTCCATACACGGACAGGCATACGAATCCCGCCTCAACTCCACATCCCTATCGGATCAGAGCCGCTGCAAGTATGCAAGATACAAATATAAAAATGATGAACACCAATTCGTCTAATATGGCCAATCCGCCACAGGAAAACATACCCTCCGAAGTGGTACTTTTCCCCACCCCAATCCCTATATGATCTATTAAGAACAGACATGGCTCCGACCAGATCACAACAGCGCTCCAAGACAGCACCGGACATCATGTTCAAGGTGGAGGGCCTGACCAAGGTTTACCACACGGGCGAGCTGGATATTCACGCGCTTTCCGGTATCGATCTCAAGCTGTATGAGGGCGAGTTGGCCGTCCTGCTCGGCCCCTCCGGCAGCGGCAAATCCACGCTGTTGAATATCCTTGGCGGCCTCGACGTCGCAAGCGGCGGCCATGCCTGGTTCCGCGCGCAGGAAAGCGCCGCCCTGAGCGGGCGCGCGCTCACATGGTTCAGGCGTGAACATGTCGGTTTTGTATTTCAGTTTTACAATCTCATCCCCTCTTTGAGCGCACGCGAAAATGTGGCGCTGGTCACCGAGATATCGAAAAACCCGATGACGCCCGATGAGGCGCTTGAACTCGTTGGCCTCGGCCACCGGCTCGATCATTTCCCCGCGCAGCTCTCGGGCGGAGAACAGCAGCGGGTGGCAATTGCCCGCGCCATCGCCAAGCGTCCCGTCGTGCTGCTGTGCGATGAGCCCACCGGCGCGCTTGATTCCAAAACCGGCATTCGGGTGCTAGAGGCGCTGACCCAGGTGAACGAGGAGCTGGGCACGACCACCGCCGTTATCACCCATAATATGGCGATCGCGGATATAGCCCACCGCGTTTTCCATTTCGGCGACGGCAAGATCACGAAGACCTATGTCAACAAGCGGCGGGTTACGCCGGACAAGGTGCACTGGTGAACAGCTCATGAGTACACTCGACAAAAAGCTGATGCGCGACATGATCCGCCTGTGGGCGCAGGCCCTGGCGATTGCGCTGGTCATGGCATCGGGCGTCACCACGCTCATTTTAGCGGTCGGAGCTTACCGGTCTCTTGAAGAAACGCGCGCCGCCTATTACGAGCGCTACCGCTTCGCCGATGTGTTTGCGACCGCCAGGCGTGCGCCGCAATTTGTCGAGCGGCAAATTCTTGAAATCTCCGGCGTCGCCGCGGCAGAGACCAGGATCTCGGAGTTCGCCCTGCTCGATATTGAAGGCATGGAGCAACCGGCTACCGGCATGGCGCTGTCGCTGCCTGACCGCAAGGAAGCAAGGCTCAATCGTATCTATTTACGTAAAGGGCGCGTCCCCGAAATCGGCCGGGTAGATGAAGTGACGATCAACGAGGCCTTCGCCAAGGCGCATAACTTTAACGTCGGTTCGCAATTCCACGCCATCCTGAACGGTTACAAGCGGCTCCTCACCGTCGTCGGCATCGCTCTCTCACCTGAGTTCATCTATGCGCTCGGGCCGGGCGATCTGATCCCCGATGACCGCCGTTTCGGAGTGCTGTGGATGTCGGAAAAAGCCCTCGCCGCAATATTCGATCTCGATGGAGCGTTTAATTCGGTTTCCCTCAAACTGTTGCGCAACACACAAGAAGCGGAGGTTATCAAGCAGCTTGATGACATTCTGGAGCGCTATGGCGGCGCCGGGGCCCATGGCCGCAAGGATCAGCAGTCCCATGCCTTTATCGATGCGGAACTGAAACAGCTCAAATCAATGGCGCAGGTTATCCCGCCAATATTTCTTCTGGTTTCCGCCTTCCTCATCAACATAACGCTCTCCCGGCTTATTGCGCTGGAGCGTGAACAGATCGGCCTTCTCAAAGCCCTTGGTTATGCCCGCATATCCATCGCAATTCATTACATAAAGCTGATCATCTGCATCGCCCTTGCCGGCATTGCCATTGGGGTTATAGCGGGCACCTGGCTCGGGGCGGGGCTGACCCGGCTCTATGCCGACTTCTTCCATTTTCCGTTTCTCATTTTCCAGCGCGGACTGGATATCTATGTCATTGCGGCCGGCATCTCCATCGCAACTGCGCTTGGCGGAGGGATGCGGAGTATTTACACCGCCCTGACCCTGCCCCCGGCCGTTGCCATGTCGCCGCCCCTCCCAACCCATTACGCACATCTGGGGTTTGAGAAATTTCCGCTTATCAGACATCTCAGCCAGCTCACCATCATGGCCATCCGCCATATTGTCCGCTGGCCCGTGCGCTCTGGTCTCACCGTGCTCGGCATTGCCATGAGCGGCTCTTTACTCATCACCGCGCTGTTCTCAATCGATTCCATCGAGCTTATGATCGATACGATCTATTTTCAGGCCGACCGGCAGGACGCGAGCATAAACTTCACTGAAGTGCGTCCCGAAAAAGTGCTGCAGGAAGTCAATCACCTGCCCGGTGTTTTGGCGGTCGAACCCTACAGATCGGTCGCGGTGCGCCTGCGCAATGGACACTATCACCGAAAACTTGCCATCACCGGCAAAGCGCCGCATGCCGATCTCAGCCGCGTCCTTGACCGCGATAATCGCCCCGTTGAGCTGCCGCGTTCAGGACTGCTGCTGAGCGAGCGGGTGGCGAAACTGCTCCATGTCAAGCGCGGCGACATGATTGATATAGAAATACTCGATGACAGCCGGGGTCAGGGTTCACTGGACGCGACATCCATCGGCACCAGGCGCAGTACGCGGCGCGAGCTCGTTGCCGGCATCATCCAGTCTTATCTCGGACTTGCGGTATATATGGACCTACGCGCCCTGAACGAGATGCTTGATGAAGCGCCGGTCGTCTCTGGAGTGCATATGGCCATTGACCAGGCCAAAACCGGCGAGCTGTTTAAGGCCATCAAGGGCCTTCCCGCAGTCTCGGCCATTACGTTGCAGGGCGAGTCCTTAAAAAAATTCCGCGAAACGCTGGCAACCAACATCTACATTATGACGTTCGTGTATGTGGTGTTGAGCGTCATCATCGCCTTCGGTGTGGTGTATAATTCAGCGCGCATCCAGCTATCGGAACGCGCCCGGGAGTTCGCCAGCCTGCGCGTCCTTGGTTTCACCAAAGGAGAGGTTTCACACGTGCTCCTGCTGGAGCTCGCAATGCTGGTGATCGCGGCCATTCCTCTTGCCTGGGTCATCGGATATGGCTTTGCCTGGGCCACGGTAAAAGGCTTTGAAAGCGACCTTTACTCCATGCCGTTCATAATCAAAACCAATACCTATGCAATTTCCGCACTCGTCATTTTGGCTGCGGCTACCGTCACAGCCCTCATCGTCCGCCGCAGGATTGATCGGCTCGACATGATCAAGGCTCTCAAGACCAGGGAATAGACAAATGAATGGAAGCTGGATCAAACGCTCAATACTCGGCGCCATCGCGCTGGCCGTCATCGGTGCTTTTATCTATGCGCTCAGCCCCAAGCCGGTTCTGGTCGATACCACCCTTATCAGCCGCGGCTCCCTGACGGTCACTGTCGATGAGGAAGGCGAGACGCGCATCCGGGAAATTTATGTGGTCTCCTCGCCTAATGATGGAAGGGTTCTGCGCTCGCCCCGCGAGATCGGTGATTTTGTGATAAAGGACAAGACGCTGCTGGCCATCATTGAGCCAGGTGACCCGGCCTTCCTCGATATCCGCGCCCGCCGCGAACTGGAAGCCGCGGTCGCCGCGTCCAGGGCCTCGGTTTTGTTGAGCGAGTCTGAAATCCGCCGGGCCAAATCCGAGCTGCGTTTTGCCGAGAGCGACCTCGCCCGCACCAAGGCGCTTGCCGGGCGCGGAACCGTTTCCCAGCGCACCCATGAAAAAGCGGCGCTCGAAGTCGAGGTGCGCCACTCCGCCCTGGCGCAGGCCAACGCCAATCTTGAATTACGCAGGCAGGAGCTGGAAAGCGCCAAGGCCCGGCTCATCGGTCCGGGACAAAAGCTCATAAAGGAAACTAATGGATCGTGCTGCGTCAAGGTTTTTGCTCCGGTTAACGGGCGTGTTCTGCGGATCGAGCGGGAAAGCGAGCAAATCGTGAAAGCCGGTGAGCCGCTGCTGAGGATCGGCGACCCGAAAGATCTGGAAATCGTGGTCGATCTGCTCTCCACGGATGCTGTAAAAGTTAAACCCGGCGCGGTGGCGCGGATCGAGGGCTGGGGCGGCCCCATGCCGCTGAAAGCAAAAGTGAGACGTATCGATCCGGCCGGGTTCACCAAGGTATCGGCACTGGGGATCGAGGAACAACGGGTCAACACAATCCTCGATCTGACCAGCGCAAAAGAAGAGCTTCCCACTCTCGGGCATGATTTCCGGGTGTTCGTCCGCATCACGGTGTGGTCAGCGGATGATGTAATCAAAGTGCCGCTGGGCGCACTCTTCCGGCAAGGAAATGAATGGGCGCTGTTCAAGGTAGTGAACGGCGTGGCGCATCTAACGCCGGTTAAAATTGGCCAGAGAAACACGCATATGGCTGAAATTATTGACGGTCTGGAAGCCGGCGCGCGGGTCATCCTGCACCCCAGCGACCGCGTGAGTGACGGCAGCGAGGTCGAGGAACGCCTCGACGGGGCCCGCACGCGATAAGCCAAAACGACCTGCCTGCCGCCGCTCTTCCTCTCTTCGCGAAAAAGTGAGCCCAATTCGTTACAATTGGGTCTCTCATTCCCCCATGCACCCTCTAGGTGATTTCGCAATCACTCGAATTCACTATTTATAGTTTTTAACTCCTAAAATATAAATTTTAACGGAATATAATTTTCTAATATCGACTTGATATTAAGTTAATAAGAATAATATTCTAAATATGACAAAAGGAAGAAGCACTCGATTTCGCGAAGCTAGCGGAACGGCAGGACAAGAATAAAGGCAAGTATGATGGCAAAGAAAATCACCGGCCCTCAGGTGCTTACGGCAAACCTCCTGCGCGAAGGCGTCGTTGTCTTTCTCAGCACCGGCGGGGCCTGGACCCCCAGTCTTGAGCACGCGCTCATTGCACACTCACAAGACGATGTAGCAAGGCTCGAAGCTCAGGGCGGCTATTCGGCCCAGGAAAATCTCATTGTCGATCCCTATCTCATCGGAGTTGAGACAGCAGGCTCCACGCTTACTCCTGTCGAATTTCGCGAACGCATGCGCGCAAGGGGTCCAAGCGTCAATCTTGATTTCAACTCCCTCACCAATGGAGAAGCGGCGCTTGCCCTCTAGCGGCCCTTGCCCTTTAAAGGCCATTACTCATGTACAGATATGATGAGTTTGACGCCACGTTCGTCTCCGAGCGTGTCGACCAGTTTCGCGGCCAGGTAGAGCGCCGCGTCAACGGTCAATTAACAGAAGAGCAGTTCCGCCCCTTGCGGCTGATGAACGGCCTCTATCTCCAGCTCCATGCCTATATGCTGCGCGTGGCAGTGCCCTATGGCACGCTGAATTCCAGCCAGATGCGCAAGCTGGCCTTCATCGCCGACAAATTTGACCGTGGTTACGGGCATTTCACCACCCGCCAGAACATCCAGTTTAACTGGCCCAAATTACCCGATGTCCCGGACATTCTCGATCATCTGGCCGATGTTGAAATGCACGCCATCCAGACCAGCGGCAACTGCATCCGCAATGTCACCGCCGACCAGTGGTCAGGCGTTGCCGCCAGTGAAGTTGAAGACCCGCGCCCCTACGCCGAGCTGATGCGGCAATGGTCCAGTTTGCACCCGGAATTCTCTTTCCTGCCGCGCAAGTTCAAGATTGCGGTCACGGGAGATGAGAGCGACCGGGCGGCGATCGTCTATCATGACATTGGTCTGCGGCTGAAAAAGAATGCCCAGGGTGAAGTTGGTTTTGAGGTGTTTGTCGGCGGCGGCATGGGCCGCACCCCGATGATCGCCCCGCGGGTGCGCGAGTGGCTGCCTAAAAGCGAATTGCTCAGCTATCTGGAAGCGGTCATGCGCGTCTACAATCTGAATGGCCGCCGCGACAACAAATACAAAGCGCGCATCAAGATCCTTGTGCATGAGCTGGGCGCGGAAGAATTCATTGCCCAGGTCGAGAAGGAATTTGCGCAAATTGATGAGCCGTTGGCCCTCCCGCCCTCATCGGAGCTGGAACGCATCGCCGCTTATTTCGCGCCGCCCGCCTATGAGGACCTGGCCGGCAATGATGCAATCCATACCCAGAACCTCGTTGATAACAAGGACTTTTCTGAGTGGGTAGAGCGCAATGTGGCGCTTCATAAAGTGTCTGGCTATGCAATCGTCAACATTTCACTCAAACCCGTCGGCGGCGTGCCGGGCGATGCGTCATCTGATCAGATGCGCGCCGTCGCCGATTTGGCGGAAAACCTCTCGCACGATGAAATCCGCGTCACCCACGAGCAGAACCTGGTTCTGCCGAACGTGCGCAAGCGCGATCTCTTCGCTCTGTGGCAGGAGCTCAAGGTGCATAAGCTGGCCGATGCAAATATCGGCTTGGCGACCGATATCATCGCCTGTCCGGGGCTGGATTATTGCGGGCTTGCGACGGCGCGCTCGATCCCGATAGCGCAAGAACTCACCATCCGGCTCGGCGACATCACTCGCCAGCGTGAGATCGGCGATCTCAAAATCAAGATATCGGGCTGCATCAATGCCTGCGGCCATCACCATGCGGGCCATATCGGTATTCTCGGGCTCGAGAAGCGGGGCCAGGAATATTACCAGATCACGCTCGGCGGCAGCGCCGATGAAACGGCCTCCATCGGTAAAATAATAGGCCCCGGTTTCTCAAGCGAAACGGTGAGCGGCGCTGTGGAAACGATTGTCGATACTTATATTGATTTGAGACAGGACGGCGAGACGTTCCTGGAAGCTTATCGCCGGGTTGGTTCGCAGCCCTTCAAGGAGGCGGTTTATGCCACTCATTAAAGACGGTAAAATTGCCGAAGATGGCTGGGTTACGCTGGACGATGATGCCGTCATTCCTGCGCAAGGCGATGTGATCATATCGCTTGAGCGGCTCAAACAGGAGGGCGCCTCGATCAAGGCCCGCGAGGGACGATTGGGCGTGGCGCTCAACAACTCCACCGATGAGAGTGAGATCGAAACATATTTGCCGCATATCGATCTCATCGCTCTTCACTTCCCCGCCTTCACCGATGGCCGCGCCTATTCGCAGGCGCGCCAGTTGCGCACGAAGCACGGCTTTAGAGGTGAGTTGCGCGCCACCGGCAATGTATTGGCCGATCAGGCGGCTTTTTTAGCCCGCGTTGGCTTTGACAGCTTTGAGATCGACGCCGCGCAGTCTATCGATGTCTGGAACAAGGCTGTGGGTTCCATGTCCGTGGCCTATCAGCGCGGTTATGACGGCAAACAAGCAATCCGCGACACTGAGGCGGCTTTATCTGCATGCGGCAATGCGCGTGATTGTGCCCCCGGCGAGAAAGCCGTTATTGCCTGAAATCCGCGAAGCAGCATCCCACAGATGCACAGCTTCACATCCTGATAATCAATGCGCCGAACATTCACTGTGAGTGAGAGAACCGCGATATGACATACGCCGTTACCGAAGCCTGTATCCGCTGCAAATACACCGACTGTGTGGAAGTTTGCCCGGTTGACTGTTTTTACGAGGGTGAGAACATGCTCGTCATTCACCCTGATGAATGCATCGATTGCGGGGTGTGTGAACCCGAATGTCCAGAAGAAGCTATTGTTCCGGACACCGAGCCGAATGTTGAGCAGTGGGTGGCGCTGAACCAGAAATATTCCGAAATCTGGCCCAACATCACTGAGCGCAAAGACCCGCCGGCGGATGCCGATCAGTGGTCCGGAAAGCTGAGCAAGCTGGACTATATTTCACCGGCGCCAGCTTCAGTCTAGACTACGCCCGCAGCACGTCATAAAGACAAATATTATGAGTGAGACAGATTTAGCTCCTGAAGCATCGGCCGCAGTCGAGGCGCCACCCCTGGTGGTGCGTTTTGCGGGTGATTCCGGTGACGGGATTCAACTTGCCGGATATGAGTTCGCCAAATCAACGGCGCAGGTCAAATCCGACTTCATGACATTTCCCGACTATCCGGCGGAGATTCGCGCGCCCCTCGGCACGCTGTTCGGCGTCTCCGCATTTCAGATCCAGTTCGGCGCAGACGAGGTTTTGACGCCGGGCGACAAGGCGGACGTGCTGGTCGCGTTCAACCCGGCGGCGCTCACCACAAATCTGCAGAACCTAAAACCCGGCGGCGTCCTGATCGTGGATGAATCGCATTTCGACACGCGCGGCCTCAAGAAGGCCAAGCTGGAGAGCAACCCGCTTGAAGATGGAACGCTGGACGGCATTCAGATCATCACCGTCGATGTGGTCAAGCGCACGCTGGAGGCGCTCGGCCCTCTTGATCTGGGACGCAAGCAGGCAACGCGGGCAAAAAACTTCTGGGTGCTGGGCCTCGTATACTGGATATTCGGACGCCCGCTGAACACCACACAGGACTGGCTCAACGAAAAATTCAAAAAGACGCCTGAGGCGGCCAAGGCCAATATCACGGCGCTCAAGGCTGGGCACGCCTATGGCGAAACCATGGAAATTTCCGCATTTCCAAATTTAAGCGCACCGCGCATCGCCAAACAGCGCAAGGGCAAATCGCGTATTATCTCCGGCGCACAGGCCATGGCGCTGGGATTGGCGGCGGTTGCCGCGCTCGGCAAACGGGACATTGTCTATTGCTCTTATCCGATCACGCCGGCGTCCACATTGCTGCACGCATTGGCGCGCTTTGAGGGCGGCGTGCGCACTTTTCAGGCTGAAGATGAGATCGCGTCCATCTCGGCGGCGCTGGGCGCATCATTCGCAGGCTCGCTTGGGGTTACCGCGAGTTCGGGTCCGGGCCTGTCGCTGAAAACCGAGGCGCTGGGACTTGGCATTGCGGTGGAGTTGCCATTAATCGTCATCGACGTCCAGCGCAGCGGACCATCAACGGGAATGCCGACAAAGCCGGAACAGTCCGATCTCACCATGGCCATTCATGGCCGCCACGGCGAAGCGCCGCTTCCCGTGCTGGCGCCAGCGACGCCGGATGATTGCTTCTGGATTATGATCGAAGCGGCGCGCATCGCCATTGAAACCATGAGCCCGGTCATCGTCCTGACGGATGCCTATCTGGCCAATGCCGCGTCGGATTGGACCGTTCCCGATGTTGACGCGCTGCCCGGCATCGACTGGCCTCAGCACCAGCCGGACGGCGAAGAGTTCCAGCCCTTTGCGCGCGACCCTGACACGCTTGCGCGCCCGTGGGTCTCGCCAGGAACGCCGGGGCTTGCCCACCGCATCGGCGGGCTGGAGAAAGCTCAGGGCAGCGGGCATATTTCCTACGACCCGGCGAACCATGAGGAAATGACGCGCCTCAGGGCCGAAAAAATTTCCAGGGTTGCGGACCGATTGCCCGAAATCGAGCTGGAGGAAGGGGAGCAAGACGGCGATATCCTCATCATCGGCTGGGGGTCAACCCATGGATCGATAACCCAGGCGGTGAAGGAATTGAACGCGCAAGGCAGCCGCGTGTCCCATGTGCATCTGCGCCATCTGTGGCCCTTGCCGCGCGGGTTAGACGCTCTTCTCAAGCGCTTTCCCAGGGCCGTGACGGCGGAGCTGAATACTGGCCAGTTAAGCTCCATCCTGCGCTCGCAATTTCTTGCGCCAATAACATGTATTTCTCAGGTGAACGGGCAGCCTTTTTATGTTTCCGACCTGAAATCAGAAATTACCAAGCGCCTGGAGGCGCCGCTTCCATGAACGAAATACCCCTCAAACCGAATGATTTCGGATCGGACCAGGAAGTGCGCTGGTGCCCGGGTTGCGGCGACTACGCCATCCTGAAAGCCATGAAAACGGTGCTTGCCGACATCGGACGCTCACCGGATGAGATTGTCTTCGTGGCCGGCATCGGCTGCGCGGCGCGCTTTCCCTATTATCTCTCAACCTACGGTTTCCACACCATCCATGGCCGCGCGGCGGCTGTTGCAACGGGCATAAAGCTGGCCAATCCTGATCTCGATGTTTGGGTTGTGGGCGGCGATGGAGATTTCATGTCCATCGGCGGCAACCACACGCTTCATGCGCTACGCCGCAATGTGGACTTGAACCTGCTGTTGTTCAACAACGCCATTTACGGGCTGACCAAGGGACAGTATTCACCCACCTCACCCATTGGCACAAGATCGCCCAGCTCACCATCAGGCTCAGTCGAGCTGCCGGTAAATCCTGTCCGCTTTGCACTCGGCGCCGGGGCGAAATTCGTCGCACGCGGCGCGGACACGCTGCAGAACCATTTGCCGGAAGTGCTGAAGCGGGCGCATGCCAATAAGGGCACGTCATTCGTGGAAATCCTGCAAAATTGCATTGTCTATGCCGACGGGGCGTTCGGCGCCATCAACGACCGTTCCGAATCCCAGGAAGCCACCATCCGTCTGGAACATGGACAACCCATGATCTTTGGCAAGGAAAACGACAAGGGCCTGGTGTTCAACAAGGATGCATGCCGCTTCGAAGTGGTGAAAATCGCGGATCTGGCGGACAAGGACGCGCTCACCATCCATGATGAAACCAGACTCGACCGGGCCATGGGACTGGCGCAACTCGAACAGCCGGATTTTCCCGTCCCTCTCGGCGTGATCTACGCGGTGGACGCGCCCGAATTCATCGAGGCGCGCGAATTCAGCGGAACAAAGAGCAAATGGGGCAAGGAGCAGCTGAAAGCCCTGCTGTAGGGCTTGACCGTGATCAAGGCCGACAAGTCTCACATTCGACAAATTCTTACTGAAACTCCGACATAGAGTAGGAGGAGGTACTCAGTCATGAAACCGGTCAAAACATGCATACTCGTAGCCGACGGAGCGCGTGCGCGCGCCTATCTCAATTGCGGCCCCGGACGCGGCATATCTGAGTTGAAGCAATACGCCAAAGATATTGATCTCAAGGCAAGCCGGGACATCGACGCCGACAGGCCGGGCCGAACATTCAATTCCAGCGGTGAGGGCCGCCATGCGATGGAGAGCCCAACTGATTCCAAGCGCCATGCCAAGGATGAGTTCGCCAGGGGGCTGGCGGAAAAGATCAACTCCGCGATAACCTCAAAAGTGTTCGATCGCCTTGTGCTGGTTGCTGCGCCCGCCACGCTGGGTGATTTACGCCAGCATCTCTCGAAACAATCGTGCGACAATATTCATGGCGAGATCGCGAAGGATCTGACTCACGCCGACGACAAGGAAATTCTTGCTCAACTGGGCAGCGTACTTGCCGTTTGAAAATTACAGCAATGCCGCATGATTATCCCATGCGGTCCCGGTCCTGGCTAAAAGCTCCAGTTGGCCGGGCGACGCTGCCGCAATGCGCCCCTCCCCGCTGGTTACAATGAAGCCGGATGAGTGGGCGCGGCCCGCAACACCGCTGGCATCGCCAAAGGGCGCGGACCCGAGAAGCCTTTTCCCCGCCACGTCAAAATAGAGCACAACACCGCCCTTCGGCGAGGTCGCGGCGACAATTTCTCCCGAGCGGTCAACGCAGATGGACCCGACATATCCTTTCAGGAGCCCGTTTACCGCTTGCGGAATGTCCGCCAGCCGCAGCCTCTCACCGCGCTTGTGAAATCCAACAAGAGCTGGCCGTTCATTTCTCGGGCCGTTAAACTGACACCCGAACACCACATCGCCGCTCATCGTCACAGCGATGTGACGGATGGAAAGCTGGTGCAAATCGCGAGTTAACTCATGCCGCTCCAGCACATCGCCTGATTGCGTATCGATATAGACGAGGCTTGGCGTCATGGTCGCGAGATTGAGTGGCGAGCGGCCGCTGCCGGGATGGGTTTCAATGCCGCCATTGGCCACCACCAGCGTCCGGCCATCGCGCAGCAGGGCAATGTCGTGCGGTCCAATTCCGCCCGAAGCAAATTCACCAATTTGACGGTACCCGTCAGTGGCGTCACGCACGCCGATCATGCCTCGCTTGCGTTCAAAATCATTCTCGGTGGAATAGAGCAGGCGCCCGTCATTCGAGAAAACACCGTGGCCGTAAAAATGACGGCCGGGGTTTGCCGCGAACCAGAGAGGCGCTTTAGCTCCGATCGCATCAAACGCAACCGCAAAGGTTCCGGGTCTGCGGGCAAAGGCAACACATGCGCCGCTTGCCGGTTGAACCGCGAAGGCATGGCCTCGCGCCGGCAAGGCAACCCTGGCCATCTCTCCATGCTCAAGCGAGAAAATCGCGGCGGCAAACTCACCGCCAGGCTCACGCAGCGCCGCGGCGAACAATTCGCGTTCACTCCCAAAGAGATTGCGAGGCAGCAGCGGCCAGGCCGCCATGGCCAAACCACCACGGAGAAAGGTTTTACGATCAATCGCCATCGAGTGCATTAAACCCTAAGGAGAGCCCCGCGGCATCCGCCAGAATACGAGACGCCAGCATATGTGCATTTCTGAGCGGAAATCCGATAGCCATCAATTTGTCTTTCGCTTCAGGTGAAGCGACGGCATCTTTCATGGGCAACGCAATAGAGCGCAACTCCTTGAGTGATTGCACCAGCTCGTTCTGGATAACTTTTTCCATCCCAGCCTCGAAAGCGCCGATGCGCTCCATCAACCCGCCCTGCTCATAAAGTGCGGCAAGACCTTCCAGATTGGCGGTGATCGCCCTCATGGAAAGCCCGCTGCGCTCAAAGGATGCGCGTTTGCGCCGCCTGCCTTTGCGCTGCAAACCCAGCGGACCGGCAATGCGGATATCCCTCACCTTCGCCAGCCCGGCGATGAAGGTTCTGGCGATCTCAAAGGTGACTTCTTTTGATTCAAGATAGACGGCATTGTTCGCGCCGGGGTGTAGAAACATCACTGCATATTCACCCCTGTCCGACCACTGCTCGAGAACCTCGCGCGAAATATGCGTGATGTTCGCGGAAATCGCGCGCATAAAACCGCAACGGTGTTTTCGCGCCGGTCCGGCTCTAGAGAATGGATCGCTGCTGTTGGCGAAGAGGATATATTCCATCGCCCCAAAACCCTGCAGGGCCACGCTCTTTTTTTGCAATGTCTCGCGCGCCAAGACGCTCTCATCGCGCTTGCGAAGGGCGCGGGCCACTTGTTTGCGCCCGATCCCCTGGCGGTCGGGCCAGAACACCATTCGCGCGTGGCGCGCTTTGCTCATAATGGGGCCGAAGCGCACATACTCAATGCGAAACCATGCAAGCAACGCGTCTTCGAAGGCATCTTTCACTGAAGTCAGATCGCTGCCTGGCGGCGCGCTGCAAAAGGTCTCAATCGTGGTTCGAAGTTTCTTTGACGCGATAAAAAGTTGCTCATATCCAGGGCGAATATGGCGCTCAAGCGTTTGGCGCGCGAGACCCTCATGATCGAATTCCGCTGACCTCGCGGTTTGCGGCCACCAGGCAATGAAAAGCATGAGGGCAAGAAAAATTCTCATAGTGATTTTATAAACGCAATTAAGCGAGCACGGTCCTCTTTCGCTAATCGTGTAAAGATATCACGGGCTGCCTTGGCCTCACCATCATGCCACAGAATGGCCTCGGTGAGATTGCGCGCGCGGCCATCATGCAGATACTGGCTGTGACCGTTGACGATGGGCGTGAGGCCGATACCCCATAACGGCGCGGTGCGCCACTCTCTCCCCGAGGCGACACCCTCGGGGCGATTGTCGGCAAGCCCCTCGCCCATGTCATGCAACAGCATATCGCTATATGGCCAGATCAACTGGCCGGAGAGATGCGGCTGCCCGGGAAGAGCGCCCGTTAGAAATTTCGGTTGGTGGCATTGAGCGCATCGCGCGCCGTAAAACAATTTTTTACCGGCCAGAACATCGGCGGAGGAAGGATTGCGCCGCCGGGGTACGGCAAGATTTTGCGAATAGAAGGCCACGAGATCGAGAAATTTTTTACCCGCCTCAACATTACCGGTCTTAGGTGAGGCGCCGTTTGGCGCCGCACGGCATCTCGCCTGATTTTGAGTGCAGTCACCCCAGGCATTTCCGGCAAGCGGATTGGATATGCCGATATCGCCTTCAAATGCGCCAGCGGATTGCGCCTTGACGGTCGCCTTCCCGGCCTTCCAGCCAAAGCGCCCAAGTGTGACTTTGCCATGCTCTTTCGACCAGACCTCATTGGGCCGCCCGGAAATCCCATCGCTGTCTTTGTCGTCCCGATCAGCTAGGCTGCGAATTTGCTCTTGCGGAATAGCTTCAAGCAGCCCAAGGCCGATCATCTGATTGGCGACACGCGGCGAGAGCATGGTCTTGGGATGCAGCGGCCCGTAGGCGAGTTGATCAATACTGTAAGCGGGCTTGCGAAGCGTCACCTTGACGCCATCGGGAAATTCAAACGGCACATCGCTATAATCGATATGCATTTTGCCTTCCGCGTCATGGCCCTGGATGGAAAAATCCTGCAATTGGCCGCCATATGTGGGCTCTGGAACCACGGAGATCCTGCGCGCGGCAAGCTGTTGTTTCTGCGCCTGCGTTTCGGGCGGGATGGACAGACGCAGGAACATGGACGTGGCGTCATCGTCAGGGAAATTGGCCAGTGGCGGATGGCCCCGGCCATCCTTCAAATGGCAGCGCTGGCACGAGCGCGCATTATAGAGCGGGCCCAGCCCGTCCGATGACTTGGTGGAGGCTGGCGAGGAGACCCAGAGCTTGCGGAAAATGCCATTGCCGATCTTGAAATCAAACTCCTTGCGAATTGGCATATTGCCGGAGGAATGGGAAAAGGCATTGGCGTTGTCCAC
>CAYOEI010000382.1:0-2628 GCA_964402825.1 uncultured Hyphomicrobiaceae bacterium | reverse complement strand
TCGGTCTGGGGATAGGTGTCCATTGCCCAACCGTTGGCGCCGTTATCGGAAAAGAAGACGATCAAGGTATTCTCATAAAGGCCCTTCTCCTTGAGCATCTTGATCAGTCGGCCGACATGGTGATCGAGATTCTCGATCATGGAGGCGTAGATTTCCATGGATCGGGAGGAGAACTTCCGCTGGGCCGGGGTCAACTTGTCCCAGCCGGGAACGAAGTTTGGCCGGGGGGATGCGATAACATCATCAGCGATAATCTTGAGCTTTTTCATATTTGCAAGGCGCTGCTTGCGAAGCTCATCATATCCCTTGTCATACGCGCCCGAATAGCGATCGAGCCAATTATCCGGCACATGTAGCGGATCATGCGGGGCCGTGAAGGCGAGATATGCAAAAAATGGACGCTGGTCCTCTTTTGCTTTCAGCCAGTCAATGACCTTCTGGGTATAGAACTTGCTCGAAAAGAAGTCCGACGGCAGGTGAACCCGCTTTCCATTCTCCCGATAGATCGGCGTGTAGTTCGCCGACATCATCCACTCATCCCCAAAATGGCTAGCTCCGCCGTTGAGGATAGCGAAGGATTTTTCAAAACCTTTCCGGGACGGATCTTGTTCCATGTCTTCGCCAAGATGCCACTTGCCGGACATCATGGTGGCGTAGCCGCCATCTTGCAGCAGCTGTGCGATCGTGACGGCGCGATCGTTGAGATACCCTTCGTAGCCCGGCTTGCCACGCTGATTGGGTTGCAGTGCTTCACCCATGTTCCCAAGACCAACCATGTGGTGGTCGATCCCCGTCATCAGCATTGAGCGCGTCGGGGAACAGGTTGGTGCTGTATAGAAGTTGGTGAAACGAACTCCCAGTTTTGCCAGCTCATCGAGATTGGGCGTTCTGATTTCGCCACCAAAACTTCCCCAATCCGAATAGCCCATGTCATCGGTGACAATGAACAGGATATTGGGTCGTTGCCCGGCGCTAGCGGAGTGTTCGACACCGCTTAGTGCCATGAAGCTAAGCGCAATAAGAGCGACTTTGACGAGACGTGCCAATGAGATCATAGGGAACACTCCATATACCGTGGTCTGGCGATTAGATTACATTGTGTCCTGAGGCTGATTATTAATCAACGTCAGGAGCCACTATCGTATGAGTGGTACAGACCCTGATGATCACTAATCCCTATCGTCCCAATGTCCGGGTGTGGCACAAAGCAGTCGTTTCTCGTCACCTGTCGCGATGTCCGCTTATGGCTAAAAGCAGAAATTCCAGCCCATGTGGATTTATGTCCGCTTTCGGGGGTAAAGCGGACATTGTGAGCAGGGGTCTCTGATGTCTGCTTATGACCCAAAGCGGACATCAGGGTTGCCACTAAGTTGCCACTAATCTGAATCGTCGCCCTATTCGCCGTCCGGTTTTCCGATGATGGCACCCATGACCAAACCGAACGCGACATGGCCCATCAGGGCGACCATGGCCTTGGACGGGCTGCCGAAGAAAAAGCCCTGCCCGAGAATCGGCATGACCACTGCCATCGCCACAAGGTAAAGGGCGGTCATAAAGAGGGCTCCGCGCTCCCAGCCCGGTCCCGGCAGAGTGCGGATCCCGAAGATCAGGTAGGTGATCGGGAAAACGATCGTACCGGTCACGAAGTGGGCTATGACCCCGGCTGTATGCGAGCCGCCAAGCATCGGGGCGATCAGAGCCGCCACGTCCATTGGCTGCCCGATCATATTGGGAGCAAGGAACAGCCCCATCAGCGTAAACACAAAAGTGCCGGCGAAGCCTCCGGCAAGAGCCCGGACAAGCTTTGCCTTGACGAGATTTTCAGTCTGCGTAACCAGAGTAGTCATCGAATATCCCCTCTTTTATGCACAGTCGGGAGGTGCCGTGAATTGATCGCCGCTTCACCACCGGGCAGACACCAACCCCAGCCTCCACAAGGGAGGAATCAAGGCTATTTTAATGGATGTCCGTCGTCAAAATATTTGAGACTTTTGAGCGCCTTCAATAAGAGAGACTCTGGCTCATCCTTGGTTTCAATTTAAGCAGCGTCATCTGTCGCCGCGAACTCGGCAGCTGCGGTGTCTCACCACGGTCCTTTTCCACTAGCCAGTCACGCCATATATTGGATTTATAGGGCGATTTGGGCTGTCACTTGGCAGGATCGCTTTCAGTCTCAAAACCCAGCCGTGTGCTGCACCAGCACGGCGATCCCGGGGAGAGAAAAAACGCCGTCGGTGACCCAGATTGCCTCAAGGTTCCCAAATGGCTATTGTGACGCGCGAAACTGGGGCTCATCTAAAGAACGTTGCGGAAATGAGGGATTTTCAATGCCACTCTTGCATATAATTGAGTCGATTTTCTTTATTTTCCTGATGGTCGCCTGGATTTGGGTGATCATCGGCGTGATCAGCGATGTTTTCGCCAGCGATGATCTGAGCGGCGTTGCCAAGGGCGTTTGGGTGTTGCTCGTCATCATTATCCCCTGGCTGGGCGTTCTGGTGTATCTGATCGCCCGAGGCGAAGGCATGCGCGAGCGGCGCGCGCTGGCGATTTCGAACGTGGAGGAGGTTCAACGCGCCTACATCCAGAAGATTGCGGGTGCCTCTGCTGCCGATGAATTGGTCAAGC
>CAYOEI010000381.1:0-4018 GCA_964402825.1 uncultured Hyphomicrobiaceae bacterium | reverse complement strand
GCGGCCCTTGCCGGCGCTATCCTGGAAGCGCGCAAACGCCGCATCCCCGTGCTGCTCGATGGATATGTGTGCTGCGCCGCCGCTCTTGTACTCGAAAAAGCCAAAGATGGCGCGCTGGATCATTGCCTTGCCGGGCACCTTTCGGCTGAACCGGCGCATCGCCGCCTGCTTGAGAGCCTTGGCAAGGAGCCAATTGTCGATCTGGGCATGCGGCTTGGCGAAGGCACCGGTGCGGCGGTTGCTCTGGGCATCCTGCGCGGCGCGGTCGCGGCCCATAACGGCATGGCGACATTCGCCGATGCCGGTGTTGACGGCCGGGAGTGAGTATCTTGCGCGCGCTTGGAAATGATCTGATCCTGGCTTTTTCCACGCTGACCCGGCTGCCGGTTCCGCACGCTCAGGGCACGCCGGGAGATGAGAGCGCGGCGCGCAGCATATGGGCCTTCCCGCTTGTTGGCGCCGTTATCGGCGCGCTTGGCGCAGGCGTTCTTATCGCCGCTCATCAGGCCGGGCTGTATGGGGCGCTCGCCGCCGGGCTGGCGCTTGCCATGCAAATCATTGTCACCGGCGCGCTGCATGAAGACGGGCTGGCGGATGCGGCTGACGGTTTTGGCGGCGGGGCGGACAAGAAAACAAAGCTCAAGATCATGCGCGACAGCCGCATCGGGGTCTATGGAGTCATTGCGCTTATGCTGGTGCTCGGGCTTCGCTGGAACGCCATCGCGGCACTAGGGATCAAAGAGGCTATAGTGGCGCTCATCGCCGCTGCAGTTCTGGGACGGCTGGCGATCGTGGGGCTGCTCGCAGTGCTTGTCCCGGCGAGAGCTGACGGATTTGGCCAGACCCACGCCAAGCCACCCGGCGGCGCAGTGGCGGTGGCGGCTATTCTCGGGCTGGGACTGGCGGCCCTGCTGATGCCGCCCGCCAAATCCGCTGCAATCATTATCGTCATGGCCATCTGCATCATTGGCACGGCGTGGCTCGCACGAAGGCAAATCGGCGGCTATACCGGAGATGTACTGGGCGCTGGGGAGCAGATGGCCGAAACCTCCATTTTACTGACATTGGCGGCACTCACATGAGCGGTTCGAGAAAATGCATTCTCGTTCTCGGCGGCGCGCGTTCCGGCAAAAGCACCTATGCGGAATCACTTGCCGGGGCCTGGAAGGGAAAACGTATCTATATCGCCACGGCGCAGGCCCATGATGAAGAAATGGCGGAGCGCATCAAGGCCCACCGGGAGAGACGCGGCAAAGACTGGACCACCGTTGAAGCGATGCTCGATCTGCCTGACACGCTGCGCAAAACAAATGCTGAAGACACCTTTGTCCTCATAGATTGCCTCACTTTGTGGCTCACTAATGTGATGCTGGCGGAACTCGATTGCGGCGTGGCGGTGCGCGATCTGATCGATGCCCTGTCGGGCGCGAGCGGCACCATCGTACTGGTTTCCAATGAAGTGGGGTCCGGCATCGTACCCGATAACGCCCTCGCCAGGAAATTCCGCGACGTGGCGGGCGAAGCCAATCAGCGCATTGCGAGACATGCTGATGAAGTGGTGCTGGTCACGGCGGGGCTGCCTATGGCGCTTAAAAGCTCCAGTTGATGATACAAGCCAGAATCACAAGCCCGGTGAGGATATTCAATCCCGTATTGTAAATCTTCAGAGCCTGCTCAATATCCTGCCTCTCAATTTTTTCCCGGCCATCTCCCATGGCTGGCAAATCGACCCTGCGGCCCTGATAGCTGCGCGCGCCCCCAAGCCGTATTGCGAGCGCGCCCGCGAGGGCCGCTTCGGGCCAGCCGGCATTGGGAGAGAGATGGGCGGGCGCATCGCGTCCCATGGCGCGAAGCGCTTCGCGCCCTGAATGCTTGGATGAAAGGCTCGCGGCCAGCGCGATTAGATAGCCGGTCAGCCTTGCGGGGATCAGATTGACAAGATCATCAATTCGCGCCGCAGCCCAGCCGAAGTCACGATATTTACCGGATTTGTAACCGATCATGCTGTCGGCGGTATTAATGGCTTTATACAGGGCAATGCCCGGCAAGCCGGCAATGAGCAGCCAGAACAGCGGCGCCAGCACACCATCGGACATGTTTTCCGCCAAACTCTCCAGAGCCCCCTTGCTGACGCCGCTCTCATCGAGCGTATCGGGATCGCGCCCGATGATGTGACTGACAGCCTCGCGTCCTGTTTTGAGATTTTGCTTCAAACCATCGGCCACGGCGCGCACATGATCTTCCAGAGATTTTTGTGACAGCAATGTGCTGGCCAGCAGAACCTCGCCTATCCAGCCATTCTCGTAGCCGCGCAGAAAAAGCGTCAGCGGGACGGTGAGGACGAGCGTGATTGCCACGAGGATGAGAAGCGCCAGCAGGCCGCGCGGCTTTCTAGTGCCGCCCTTGTTCAAAATGCGGTCGAGCCAGGCAATGACGGCACCAATCCACTCCACCGGATGACCAAGCCATGCTTGCAACCCATTTGGATAGCCAAACAGCCTGTCAACCAGCAGGGCCACGGCACTGATCGGCAGGCTGGCCGCCGCCAGGAGCAACGCCGTGAACTCCATACTCATGTCTTGAACGATATCAGTGTGTTTTCGAGCTTCATCCAGTCTTCATGGCGCCCGGGCAATCCGAACCGCAGCCATTCAGGATGCTCCTCAAAACGCCGTACGTAAATTCCGTGCTCCAGAAGATGTTCGAACAGGCGAGGGACACAGTTTATTCGGGCCAGCCGGAACAGCGCAGTGCCGCCAATTACAATCAGGCCACTTTGGTTGAGGATTTTGTCCAGCCGCGATGCTGAGGCGCAAAGCGATTTGCGTTGATCCTCCTGCCATTCAGCGTCACGCAGCGCCTGCGCTGCAATCGCGATTGCAGGCCCGCTCACTGCCCATGAGCCAAGCACAGTGCGTAAACGACTGATCAGCTCAAGGGGTGCGATTGCAAAGCCCAGGCGCAGACCTGCCAGTCCGAAAAATTTCCCGAATGAGCGCAGCACCACCACATTATCTGTGCGACTCTGCATCCCTAAGCTGAGCGATGGATCAAGATCGCAATAGGCCTCATCGACAATGAGCCATCCACCGGCTTTGGTGCATTGAGCGGCAAAGTCACCAAGCTCTTTCACGCTGATTATCCGTCCATCTGGATTGTTCGGATTAACCAGGACCGTAATGCCGAAAGGATCACACTCCTCAAGGGCGGAGCAATGCATCACCTCACGCCCGGCAGCACGCCAGCCGTAAACATGACCGTTATAGGTTGGGCCAACCAGCATCACCGGATGATCCGGAAGGCAATATGGAATTGTCTGCAGAAGCGTCTGAGATCCCGAAGCAGCTACTATATGGGCCGCATCAGGCGCGCCATAGCAGGCGGCCGCCGCGGCCAGAAGATCATCACCCTCGGTCCGGCCGGGCAGTCTTTGCCAAACATCAGAGGGAAGCACCGGAAGTGGATAGGAGTGCGGGTTAATGCCGGTCGATAGATCGAGCCAGTTCTGATCTTGTTTGTAATCACCTGCTCGCGCGCACCCCCGAATTGCGTCGGCCAGGTCCCCGCCATGAAATTCGTTTCCCAACTCTGATCTGCGCCGGTCGCTCATGAAGGATCACTCCAGCTCTGGATTGCTGGTCTTCTCATTTCGTTTTTCCCACCCGGCCCGCTCCAGTTCCGGATCGTCATGTTCTTCTCTGGGGTAGCCAACACACAGATATGCAACAAGCGCCCATTCTTGCGGAACGTTGAGTGCCTCGCGCACTTCAATAGGGTCAAGGATGGACACCCACCCGACACCAAGGCTGGAGGCGCGTGCGGCCAGCCAGAAAGTGTAAACGGCTGTCACCACTGAATAGCGCAGCATCTCAGGCATGGTTTGGCGCCCCAGCCCCTTGCCCTTGGGCGTTTCCTCGTCGCAAAACACTGCGAACTGAACAGGCGACTCACGCAAACCCTCCAGCTTGAGACGGGCATAAAGCGTCTTGGTGTCACCGTCATAATTCTCAAGCGCATC
>CAYOEI010000380.1:0-3847 GCA_964402825.1 uncultured Hyphomicrobiaceae bacterium | reverse complement strand
ATTCCCTCGTCCTATTGTGAAGATAATCTGGTCGCCTCGGTAGCCCGCAGTCATGGAATGCGCTGGTCCAATGCAGCAGTTCGCCAGAACCCCGCCATCATGGCGGAAGCCTGCCGTTTTGCAGGTTCGGATATCCGCATTTCCGATATTTGTGCCGGCCATATGTACGAGAATGATGGCTCTCACAGGAAATAGCGAGCATCGGCGTTATCTACCGGTGAGCGCCCTTGTCCTTTCACCGGCTGAAATGATCAGGGACCAGAGCGATGCCGACCCGTTCATAACTCGGTAAGCCGCGAGCGTGAGACTATGCCTGCATCAGGCTGGGTGCGGTACCGGCCACATCAACCGCCATGACCGGCCGGGACCGCATCTTCCCCTCAGTCCACCCAAATATGCTATGCTCAGCCCAAGTGCCCAGTGGCGGACTTTCTCCGCTCGTGAAGAAACTGGGTATGAAGAAACCGGGTATGGCGGGCGCTCCCGAACGCTCAAGGCGAAAGCTTCCGGGTCGCGAATGGTGAGCGCCCGCATCCTTACACCGGCAGAAGAGAGGGAGTGAAGCCTGTGGGCGTGCCAAAACCGCCGGGGCCACCGCCGGAACAACCGCCAGCACCAGAACCGCCACCGATACAGGTGCCGCCGCCCATACCTGTGCCTCCGCCTAAACCGGAACCACCGCCGCCGCCGCCCGCTTAGAGGATTGGGGGCCGCAACAAGAAAAGAGGCCAGCGTAATGCCGGCCCCTGAGCGGCGCGATTTCTTATCAGCTATTTCTTCGGCTTCCACTTCCGCGCCAGTCCCTGCGCCTCGGCTATCTGGGTCGAATTATGACTTTCTGAAGCGATTGATAAGGAAGGCACCCAGAACCGCAATCAAGCGCCACATGGTTTAGAGTGCATCTTCCAACGCAGATATATGGCCGCATCTCATGACCAACGCCTTCAACACAGACAGTCCCCCCTCTTCACCGCGAAGCGCGCGCTGGCTCGGGCATCCGCGCGGGCTGGCAACGCTGTTTTTCACTGAAATGTGGGAGCGCTTTTCCTATTACGGCATGCGCGCGCTGCTCATTCTGTACATGACCGCAGCAGCCACGGGCGTGAATCCCGGCCTCGCGCTCGGCACGCGCGATGCGGCCGCCGTCTACGGCATCTACACGGCTTTTGTTTATCTGCTGGCCCTCCCCGGCGGCTGGGTTGCCGACCGGCTGTGGGGGGCGCGTAATACGGTGTTCGCCGGAGGGTGCATTATTGCCTGCGGGCATTTCTCCATGGCCGCGCCGCTCATCGGCCTGCCCGAGATACCGAGCTTCACTCTTGGGATCATCCTCATCGTCATCGGCACCGGCCTGTTGAAGCCTAACATTTCCGCCATGGTCGGCGAGCTGTATCCCGAAGGCGGCGCGCGGCGCGATGCGGGCTTTACGATATTTTATATGGGTATCAATTTGGGCGGCATGGCCGGACCGTTCCTGTGCGGCCTGCTGGCGGAAAATTACAACTGGCATTGGGGCTTCTCATTGGCCGGTTTCGGCATGGTGCTCGGCCTCATCCAATACAGGATGGGGGGGCGGCATCTGGGTAATGCGGGCCTGCGCGCGATTTCCCAAGAACCCACCGGGCGCAACCCCGCCCTGCTTCTACCGCTGGTGCTCGCAGGCCTTCTGGCCGTGACATTCGCCCTTGGTAGCGCGGCCGCAGGCGGCTTTGTCATCACGCTGGGACTGATAGCTGAATGGCTGGGCGCCGCTGTCATCGGCGTGGCGGGCCTTTATTTCGCTTGGCTGTTCCTCGGCGCGGGACTCACGCCGGATGAGAAAAAGCAGCTCGCCGTCATCGTCTGGCTGTTCGTGCTCGCGGCCTTGTTCTGGTCGGGCTTCGAACAGGCCGGGTCTTCGCTCAACCTGTTCGCCTACACGCTGACGGACCGCACTGTGCTGGGCTGGGAAATGCCGGCTAGCTGGCTCCAATCCATCAATCCGCTGTTCATCATCGCCCTGGCGCCAATATTCGGCACCCTGTGGACCTGGCTCGCGCGCCGCAACGCCGACCCGTCCATGGCGATGAAATTCGCCCTTGGGCTCATCGCCTTGGCTGCGGGGTTTTTTGTCATCACCTGGGGCGCCGCCAACACCAGCCCTGAAAACCCGGCTTCCCCGGCCTGGCTCATCGTCACCTATTTCCTGCATACCTGCGGTGAGTTGTGCCTCAGCCCCGTAGGGCTCTCAGCCATGACCAGGCTCGCGCCGCGCGGGCGCGTGGGGCAGATGATGGGGGTGTGGTTCATCGCCGCCGCGCTGGGCAATCTTATCGCCGGGCTGGCGGCGGGATCTCTTGAGAATCTCTCACCCGATGCGCTGTTCTGGAAGGTGGCCATGTTAACCGGCGCGGCAGGCCTGATCGCGCTGCTAATAAGCCCGCTGGTCAGGCGGCTGGCTGGTCACTCCCGCTCTGTCCACCACACCCAAGCGTAGCCAAGCAGCATATAGATGACTATGACACCCAGCGCCGCCATGATCCACTCATAGTACATCATTTCTTCTGCTTCCACTCCCCGGCCAGGAGATAACGGCAACCGTAGCCGATAACCCAGATACCTGCGGCGTCAATGGTAAGTACAGTGATGTTCAAAAGGCTGGAATAGCCTGAATTCAATAAAGTGTACGTTCCACCCGCCACCCAAAGGCCGGCTATCAAACAGCCCGCCCAATAAAGAACTCACCCCAGTTGTGCCGTCATTGGTCTCCCCATGTGTTGAACAAATGAGCCTATCCGACAATCAGGCGCCATAACAAGAAAAGGGTCAGCGCAATACCGCCCCCTTTATGCAGCGCAATTTCACATCAGCTATTTCTTCAGCTTCCACTCCCGCGCCCGTCGCTGTGCCTCGGCTATCTGGGCGGGGGTCATTTTCCGGGTAACGTCTTTCCGGAATTGCGTTGCCATCCGCACTCCTTGAGCCGCAGCAAGGCTAAACCACATATGTGCTTCTACATAGTCCTGCGGCACGCGCTTGTCCTCACTGTATATCAAGCCGAGGTCGTATTGGGCATTGGCGTGGCCTTGTTCCGCGGCCTTGCGGTACCACGCCAAAGCCTTCGCGGAGTCCTGCGGCACGCCTTGGCCCAAGAGGTACATCGCGCCGAGTTGGAGCTGAATATTGGCATCGCCCTGTTCCGCCGCCTTCACCAGCCCGTCTATGAACGGCCCTGCCAAACCCGGAGCGGTAAGGCTGAGGAATACGACAAGGGCGGCGAGGATTGTCTTGATGCTGCGCTTCACACCTTCTCCCTCCCTAACCCATCGATGTGGGCATCTTAGCAGGAAAAGGCCAGCGCTTCGTTTTGTTACGGGATCACCACGCCCGCACCCACACCGTAAGGTCAGCCAAAAAATGCAGGGAGGATACGCCGAAGGCAAAGGCCCCAAATGCCATAATGGGTGTCGCGATGATAAGGTCTAAAGCTTCGCGCCTATCGGTATTTCGCCAATCCCAAGCGAACCGAATAGATTTGGCAGTGTAGGCCACAGCGGTAATGCTCAGCACAATAAACATGACCAGGGTCATGAACTGGACGCCAAGTAGGAACGCAACTCCAAGCCATGACTCTAGCAAGTATTCCATCGCTTCAAGTATCATTGACCACCTTTCGGGTGCTTTCTCGTCTTGCTTAGTACGATCCCAAGTGCCCATCGATGTGTGCACCATAACAGAAAGAGGCCAGCCAGTGGCCAAGGCGCGGCCTTCTGGATAGGCTTACCGGCGTGTGGGTGCGTTGATAAAGTTGCAGTGAGAGGCGGAAGGCAAGAACGCATGCTCAGCTCACGCGAACTGAACCTGAAAA
>CAYOEI010000379.1:0-3961 GCA_964402825.1 uncultured Hyphomicrobiaceae bacterium | reverse complement strand
TGACACCGGATGATGGAGATTAGGTGAAATGAACAACCCGCAGCGCGGCACTGGCCAGGCAGAGTCACCCATGGGCAAGATTGGCGTTCTGTTGCTTAATCTCGGTACGCCAGATGCAACTGACTATTGGTCCATGCGGCGCTACTTGAAAGAGTTCCTGTCGGACCGGCGCGTGATTGAGGAAAACCGGCTCAAATGGTGGCTCATACTCAACGGGCCGATCCTCATGAGGCGTCCGTTTTCCTCCGGTGAGGCCTACCGCTCCATCTGGAACAACAATTTAGACGAATCTCCTTTGCGCACCATCACGAGGGGCCAGGGTGAAAAGCTTGCTCGTGCGCTCAAAGGCAACAAACGCATTGTCGTCGACTGGGCCATGCGCTACGGCACCCCGTCGATAAAGAGCCGTATCAAGGCGCTGAACGAGCAGGGCTGTGAGCGTATCTTATTGTTCGCGCTCTACCCGCAATATGCCGCCGCGACGACCGCGACCGCCTATGACAAGGCGTTTGAGGCGCTTGGGGAAATGCGCTGGCAGCCGGCGGTTCGCACCGTGCCGCCCTATCACGATGATCCTGTCTATATTAATGCGCTGGCAAAATCGCTCAAGCGTGAGATGGGCAAGCTGAATTGGAAGCCGGACGTCATCCTCGCCTCCTTTCACGGCCTGCCGGTGGATTATATCGCGAAGGGCGACCCCTATCAGGACCACTGCGATGCGACCACACATGCGTTGCGTACGAAACTTGGCTGGGCTGAGGATTTCATGCGCATGACCTTTCAGTCGCGCATGGGCAGGGCGCAATGGATCAAGCCCTATACAGACAAGACGGTTGAGGCGCTTGCCAGGGAAGGTGTGAAGAACCTTGCGATCATCACGCCGGGTTTCGCCGCCGACTGCGTTGAGACGCTGGAGGAAATCGCGATTGAAAATGGCGGCATCTTCAAAGGAGCAGGAGGTAAGAATTTTGCCGCCATCCCTTGTTTGAACGACTCAGCTGATGGCATGAAGGTCATTCAGGCGGTTGTTATGCGGGAGTTGAAGGGGTGGCTATGACGTATTGATATTCTGTTCAAATATGTTCGCGGGAAAATAGAATTTATATTTATTGGCCATGTTAAAAAATTATGGCATTGATAAATTAAAGAATTACTGATGTTACAATTTATGGTTGTGTTTTACATTATTAAAATCTTAATTTTTTTTCACCAGTCGCATTTCATTACTATCGCGCAACATTCCTGTAAATCGGGCAGTAGTAAAATACTTCCGCGCCACAGGTTTGATTGGGCTGTAGTGGGTTCAATGAGATGGTTATTTGGCTGTCTTGGAACCACATCCGATTAATTGCAATCGGATGGCTGGCATAAACGCGTTACGCAAGAGCAACCAGAATAGCGCGGTCAGGAATTTCGGGAGGTGTACCAATTTTTTTAATTTGGGGTGCACGATGAGCGACACAAATAAAGCGAGCGGAAACGACTCTTTCATGAGCAGACTGAACGGCTTAAACAGCAAGAGTCTGTCTTGGCGGCTTATTCTCCCTGTGCCAATCGCCATTATTATGTGTATCGCGGCCATCGCATTGATGGTGCCGAAAATCATGGCTGACAATGCGAAAGAAGAAGCGGTCCGGCAAGGTCAGCAGATTGCCGGTCAATTCAAGACCATACGCGGCTACTACACCAGGAACGTCATCAAGAAGGTCGTGAAGTCAAAAGACCTCAAGCCTTCGGTCAATCACAAAAATGAAGCCAACGGTATCCCGCTTCCCGCTACGTTCATTCATGATGTCTCCAAACTGCTGGCCGAGAAGGATATGAACGTCAATCTCTATAGCGGTTTTCCATGGCCCAACCGGAAGGATCGCAAACTGGATGATTTTCAAACCCAGGCCTGGGCATTCCTGACCGCAAACCCGGACAAAGTCTTTTCCCGGCAGGACATGAGAGACGGCAAGACTGTCGTCCGTGTGGCGGTTGCCGACAAGATGGTGGCGAAGGGCTGTGTGTCCTGCCACAACTCGAAAGCCGCCTCGCCCAAAACTGACTGGAAGCTTGGTGATGTGCGCGGCGTGCTCGAAGTTTCCAGTGTAATCGAGCCTCAACTCGCCGCCGGCGCCGCCATTGCCAATAAAATGGTAATCGCCGCTGTCGTCGTCGGTATCATCCTGACCTTTGTAACAATTCTTGGAGTCAGATCTGTCACCGGACCGCTGTTGAACACCGTCGGCGTGATGAAACGGCTGGCGGAGGGTGATAATGAAGTTGAGGTCCAGAACCTGGAGCGCCAGGACGAAATCGGTCAGATGGCGGGCGCCGTTCAGATATTCAAGGACAACGCTATCGAGAGCAACCAACTGATGTCCGAGAATGAGCAAAGGCAGGAGAAGCGTGCGGCCACTCAAGCCCGGGTGGATAATCTGATCTCATCGTTCCGCGAAACTGTCCAATCAGTCCTCGAAACGGTTTCGACGAATACGGGTCAGATGGAAGAGACCGCCAAGTCGCTATCGGCGATCGCGACGCAGACAACCGCTCAGGCGAGCAGTGTTGCGGCAGCCTCGGAGGAAGCCTCGGCGAATGTTCAGGCTGTCGCTGCCGCGACGGAAGAGCTGAGCTCTTCGATCGGCGAAATATCTCGCCAGATTTCTCAGACCAAGGAAGTGGTGGACAAAGCCAGCGAAGCGACGACGCAAACCGATACCAGGATTGCCGGTCTTTCAGAGGCCGCACAGAAGATCGGCCAGGTGCTCTCTCTCATTCAGGATATCGCCGAGCAGACCAATTTGCTGGCGTTGAATGCCACTATTGAGGCGGCGCGCGCCGGTGAGGCCGGCAAGGGTTTTGCGGTTGTGGCGTCGGAGGTCAAGGAGCTGGCGACGCAAACAGCAAACGCCACCGAGGCGATCTCGGAGCAGATCACCAGCATTCAAGAGGAGACCGACAGTTCTGTGGAGGCAATACGTGTCATTGCCGAAACCATGAACGAAGTGTCCTCCGCGACCGAAGCCATTGCGGCGGCGGTTGAAGAGCAAGGCGCATCGACTTCGGAGATTGCCAACAATGTGCAGCAGGCCGCCGCCGGTACGAACGAGGTGGCGCAAAACATCACTGGTGTGACCCAGGCTGCGGATGAAAGCCAGAAGTCCGCCGATCAGGTGCTCGCCGCCTCCCGGGATGTTGCGAGCAACGCCGACCAGTTGCGCGAGGTGGTGGATGCGTTTCTCAAGGATGTGGCCGCGGCGTAAGCGGTCACGGCATGGATGCCCGGAACAAGTCCGGCCATGACGAAAATGAGAGCCAGCTTGTCTTGATCTAAACTCTCTGCGATGACTCATCGCGAATGACCAGTATGAGCGCCGCCAAACCGATCACCATCTATATCGACGCCGATGCCTGCCCGGTAAAGGACGAGGCCTACCGGGTGGCGGAGCGCTACGCCCTGAGGACTTTCGTTGTCGCCAATGCCTATTTCAAGGTGCCTCGCACGCCGATGATCGAGCAAGTTGTGGTGAGCGACGGATTCGATGCCGCCGACGACTGGATTGCCGAGCGTGCGGGCCAGGGTGATATCGTCATCACCGCCGATGTGCCGCTGGCGAGCCGCTGCGTAAAGGCGCGTGCAGTTGTGCTCTCGCCCACGGGAAAACCCTTTGACGAGACATCCATCGGCATGGCGCTGGCGACCCGCAACCTGATGGACGATCTGCGTGCGGGGGGTGAAATCATCGGCGGGCCAAAACCCTTTTCCAAGCGCGACCGCTCGGCGTTTTTGTCGGCGCTCGATCTGGCGGTGGTTCGTCTCAAGCGCGATGGCTTTGGCGCGTAGCGGCTAGGCCCTTTCACATTATGACCCACGCCACCCGCTCCCCCGGCGCGGGCCGCCCATAAAGGATACCCTCGGGGCGGCCCGCGCCGGGGGAGCGGGTGGCGTGGCGATTTTCTGTTAAAACCAGAA
>CAYOEI010000378.1:0-2567 GCA_964402825.1 uncultured Hyphomicrobiaceae bacterium | reverse complement strand
GTCGATATCGGCGGTACCAGCAGTGACATTGCTCTCATTAGCAAAGGCCAGCCGGCGCTTCGATCCGAAGGGGAAATAGACGGATATCCCGTGCGGGTGAACATGGTCGATATCAATGCTATCGGCGCGGGAGGCGGAAATCTGGTTTGGTTTGACGCGGCGGGTGGGCTCAGGGTCGGCCCCGGGTCGGCGGGCGCCAATCCGGGGCCCGCATGCTATGACCGTGGCGGTGACCAGGCGACCGTGACCGATGCATCGGTAGTCCTTGGGTTTATCGACCCGGATTATTTTGCCGGCGGGTCCGTTATCTTGAATCAAGAAAAAGCCCTCGACGTGATCGAAAAAACCGTCGCCGCATCCTTGAAGATCGAGGCCGGACGAGCGGCCCAAGGCATTCATCGTGTGATCAATGCACAAATGGCCGAGGGAATAAGGTTTGTCTCGATCCAACGTGGTTATGATCCGCGCCACTTTGCACTGATCGCGTTCGGTGGGGCCGGGCCCGTCCACGCGACGGCGTTGGCGGACGAGTTGGCTATCAGGAAAATTATCATCCCCAGGCATCCGGGCGTCCTGTCCGCCATGGGGTTGCTTGTCGCCCCCATCGAACATGAGACGACCCTTTCGGTGCAGCGGAACCTTGCAGATCTGAATCGGGCCGAAGTCACCGCGATCCTCGATGATCTTGGAGATCAATGCAGCAGCCTGATGGCGGCGGAGGGTGTCGCTCCTTCAGACGCTGACATCCATCATCTGGCCGACATATGTTACGTAGGGCAATCCCATCATTTGGAAGTCCCCGTCCACACGGATCACCCGAATCCGCTGGAAAGGCTTTATCAGGATTTCAAGGGCGAGCATGACCGCATTCACGGCCACGCCATGAACACGCCCGCCAGGATCGTCAATCTGCGAACTCTTTATAGGTATGGCCGTCAGGAAGCATTCCAGACCGACGCTTTGACAGCCGATGCGAGCGAGAGCTTGAAAGGGCATCGTTCGGTGCTGTTCACCGACGCGTTGGCACCCGAGAGCGTGGAAATTCACGATCGTGATAGTATGGGCGTTGACGCCCGGGTCGCCGGTCCGGCAATCATCGAACAGGCCGATACGACGACGGTCGTCAGCGCGGGTTGGCAGGCCTCGGTCCATACGAGCGGCAATCTGATTCTTGAAAAAAATACGGTCTCCTAAGCTTCAGGCGGGAAAGATAATGGGCCAACGCATTGCAAACGAATTAGACCCGATAGCTCTCGAGGTCATCCGCAACAAGCTGGAAGGCATTGCCAACGAAATGCAGCATTCGCTCCTGCGGAGCGCTTTCTCGCCCATCGTCAAGGAAGGGCTTGATGCATCAGCCAGCCTGTTCACCTTGGACGGCGAAACCTTGGCGCAATCGATTTCCATCCCCATTCATTTGGGTACACTTATCCCCATCGTCGCTGAAATACTGAAACGCTACCCCGTGGACACCATGGGCGAGGGGGATATTTTCATCTTGAACGATCCCTACCAAGGAGGCACCCATCTTCCCGACATCGCAATCGTGATGCCGGTGCTAGTAGACGGTCGACCCTTGGGCCTGAGCGCGTCGATGGTTCACCATCAGGATGTCGGCGGCATGACGCCCGGGTCCGTGCCCACCAACGCAACGGAAATATTCCAGGAAGGCATCCGCATCCCGCCATTGAAATTGGCGTCGGCTGGAAACATGGATGAAAGTCTTTTGGAGTTGCTCCGCCTTAACGTACGCCTGCCCGATGTCTTTATGGGCGATATCAATGCCCAGTTCGCAGCCTGCAATGTGGGGCGCCGGCGCTTGCAGGAATTGTCCCTCACCTATGGCCAAGCATTTCTTTTGACCGCGTTCGAAACGCTGCTCGACCGGTCCGAAACCATGACGCGCGACGCGTTGAGAAAAATACCAAGCGGCACCTATCGGTATATGGACTATTTGGACAATGACGGGATCGTGCTTGACGATCCCATTTGCATTTCTGTCGCTGCGATTATCAAAGACGGCGAAATCACCTTCGATTTGAGCGGTACCAGCCCCCAGGTCAAAGGCCCCTTCAATTGCGTTCCTTCGGGTTCGCTGTCGGCGGCCTGTTTCGCAATCCGGGTGCTGACCGGATCGGACATTCCCTCCAATGGCGGATGTTTCCGTCCGATCCGCCTGAACCTGCCGGAAGGGTCCATCGTCAATCCGGCGGAGCCGGCGCCCGTGAATGCCCGGACGGCAACCATCAAGCGGATCGCCGGTTGCATGGTGAGCGCTTTTCAAGACGCATTGCCCGACCGGGTAACGGCTGATTCCGCTGGCGAAATGCTGATCCTTCAGTTCGGTGGCCAACATCAAGACGGGAAACGCTTCGTCGTCGGTGAATTGATTGCCAGCGGCAGTGGCGCCGGAAGATCTTCCGACGGCGTCGATGTCATTGAAACGGACGCTTCCAATTGTATGAACCTACCCGTGGAAGCTTTGGAACTGGAGGCGCCGATACGTGTCCACCGGTTCGGGTTGCGAGCGGACTCAGGCGGGGACGGAGAACATCGCGGCGGTCTGG
>CAYOEI010000377.1:0-9649 GCA_964402825.1 uncultured Hyphomicrobiaceae bacterium | reverse complement strand
TGCTCCCAACATCAACTTCGCGGAATTACTGGATCAGTTGAATATTGCGTCTGATGACAATGCAATTCAGATCAGGCCGTCACTGCATAAGATGCCCGTACATGTCGGCGGCCCCGTCGAAACCGGACGTGGTTTCGTGCTCCACAGCACGGACTATTACTCAGAAGACAGCACGCTTCCAATCGACGAGCGGGTGAGCTTGACGGCGACCGTTGATATCCTGCGAGCGATGGCATCCGGCGATGGCCCGAATAAGGCGCTCCTGGCGCTAGGATATGCCGGGTGGGAGCCCGGTCAGCTGGAGAATGAATTTCAATTCAACGGCTGGCTGCATTGCCCCGCGGACCCGGACATTCTGTTCGACCGCAATGTTGAAAATAAATATAAACGGGCTCTGAAAAAGATCGGGATTGACCCGGCACGGCTCGTGAACGATGCCGGCCACGCCTGATGCTGGATCAAGCTTGGCGTCCGGTCACACTTGGCGCCCAGTCACACTTGGCGCGTTGTAATGCCGCTGACCGGCATTGGAGCCCCAGCTGCAGATGTCTCGGACTGAGTTCCCGTATTTTCCTTAGATGCAGGTGGTCTTGGCACAGGTTCTTGTGCTGCGTCAGATACAGGTTGCTTACGGCCCGGAGCCGGCAGTATGCGGGGGTGCACCTTTTTCGCTTTCTTTTTCTCAGCCTTCGCCAGCGCCGATACCAGACTCATCGCACCCTTTTCGCTCATCGGCTCGCCGAAGTAAAAACCTTGCGCATATTCACATCCGATGGAGCGTAGAAAATCGGCATCCTCGGCTGCCTCCACCCCTTCGGCAACGACCTTCTTGCCCAGCTCATGGGCCATCGCCATGATCGAGCGAAGAATAACCTGAGTTGATCCACCATTCTCGGTATCGTGCAGGAAGGACTTATCGACCTTGATGGTATCGATGGGGAAGCGATGCAGATAATTAAGAGAAGAATAGCCGGTCCCAAAATCATCAAGCGATAGCCCTGCACCCATTCCTTTTAAATGCCCCAATATTTCTATCGCCTGCTCCGGGTTTTCCATCACCAGTGATTCCGTGACTTCCAGCCACAGCGTGCCGCGCGGGACTGAGTCGCGCGACAGGGTGGAGCGGATCTGTTGAAGCAGATCCTTACGGAACAATTGCGCGCTGGATACATTCACAGAAACGAAGATCGGGTTGTTTGCCCGGGGAAATGCCTTTTGCCAGCGCGCCGCCTGTTTCATCGCCTGCTCTATCACATAGCCGCCAAGCTCGGAGATGAGGCCGGTCTCTTCTGCTATTGGCACAAAGTCATCCGGGTTCAGCCGACCGTGCTTGGGGTGATCCCAGCGAACCAGGGCTTCGAACCCGGACAATGAGTTCTCTTCCAGGTTGGTAATTGGCTGATACATTACCTTGATCTGTTTGCGTTCGATGGCGCGGCGCAAATCGCTCTCGAGCGGCAAACGCCCCTCCTCCGACCCGCGCATGCTGGCCTTGAAGATATCGATCCTGTCGGCCCCTGAACGCTTGGCCCGGAACATGGCTATTTCGGCTTCCTTCAGAAGATCCTGATGCGTCTCCTGTTCCCCGTCATAGACAGCGATACCTATAGATCCGGTGAGGATGATTTCCTTCCCCGATATCCGTATCGGGCTTCTGAGAGAGCGGCGAATGCGCTCGGAAAGCAGCGCAATGTGCTGTGGTTCCGATTCCGAAACGATAAGAACGGCAAACTGGTCGCCGCCGATGCGCGCCATGGTGTCTTGCAGATTGAGATGCCGCGACAGACGCCTCGCCAGCGTCAACAGCAAGCTGTCACCAACAACCAGTCCAAGACTTTTGTTCACATTCTTGAAGCGGTCAATATCGATAAACAGGACCGTGGGCCGCTTGCCGGTTCCTTCCGCGGCGCGCAACATCGCACCACGCAGGCGATCGAGAAAGAGCTCGCGGTTTGGCAACCCGGTCAGGCTGTCATGCACGGCGTCATGCAAAAGCCGCTCCTGGGTGCGCTTTGGTCCGGTGACATCGCGCATCAGTCCAACATATCTTTGCGACGATTTGGACATTGCGCCTGCGACGGAATGCGCGCGCAGCTCGAACCACATATATGATCCGTCCGCATGCTGCATGCGAATGTCGATGTTGAGCTCGCCGCCACCTTTTTCCTGAAGCGACCAGAGCATCAGCCGGAAGCGGTCGCGGTCTGCTGGATAAATATGTCTAAGCCATTCATCCAGGGACCCTTCAAGCATACTTTCGGGCAGCCCGAGAGCATCTTCAACTTCGGGTCCGACCGACAGCTCGCCGCGCTGGATATTCCACTGCCACACCGCCACGCCGGAGCCTTCCAGAGCCAGGGTGCTGAGTTGCATCTGTCCTGGTGGTCCGCCGTGGAATGGTGTCGAGCCGCGAAACGCATATTGGGTCACCGTAAAGCCGAGCAATACGATCAAAAGCACAAGGCCCGCCATCAAACCCGAAACAATGATATCGCCTGAAAGCTGCCCCCCAATGATTAGGCCAGCGCCAAAAATCCAGACGAGCAAAAGCATCCATGTCGGTATGAGCGACATGGCGCGCTCCTGTCCGCGCAGCGCCAGATAGGTGATCAGCAAAGCGCCGATAACCCCGATACCCGACAGCGAAGCGCGCGCAAGACCCGAGGCCAGCTGCGGATCGATGATCGTCAAACCTATCAACGCCACCTGCGCCATGATCCAGGCGGCGAATCCAAGTTTTATCCAGCTGTGCCACAGTTGCACGCGCAAGAAAGAATAGAGGAAAATGACGAGGCTGGCGGCAAATGCCGCCTCGGACGCGGCTCGATAAACCGCATTATCTTCCGCGCTGAGCTTGAACAGCTTGTGCCAGAATCCGAAATCAACGCAGAACAGCGCCAGCGCCGTCCAGGCGACCAGAGCGGCAGCTGGAAATATCGATTTGTGATTGGCGGCAAAAACCGCGGTCAGAAATATCGCCGTGAGGGCAATAATGCCAAGCAGAATGCCATTGAAGAGCATCCGGTCCTTGAGTTGTCTCTCATAAGCTTCGGGCTTCCACAGATTGAGACGCGGCACCTGAAGCGAACTCATCTCGGCAATGAAGGTGATAATGGCGCCAGGTTCAATGGTCATGCGGAAAATGTCCGCCCGGTCATCGGCTATGCGGTCGGGACGAAAACCAATTGAGGGCGTTATGGCCGCGATGCGCCCGGAGTCCAGATCGGGCCAGAAAACTGAGGACCCGACAAGCGTATAGCGCTGTGCAGTGAGCCAGCGAACGATCGGCTTGTCGGTCGCGTTCTTGAGAGCAAACACAATCCAGTTGGGGTCCGTGCCTGTCGTGGTTGCCTGAACCGCCATACGCCCGACAATGCCATCCGGCCCTGGTACGGTTTCGATCTGCAGCCGATCGCCGCGCCCTTCATAGAGTTCACCAAATGCGGTGACATCAATGCGGTCTTTGTCAGGGTCAATCGAGATAGGCTCAAGCGCGAGCGCCTGGCCCGCATAAGTGAATATAATAGCTCCCACCGCAAGCATGACGGTACGCAAGGCGCACCGTGCGGCGGCGCTTGGCGCTGCAGCCCCTATCCAATTTATGAGTTGTGCAAAACTCACTTCTGCAAGGATCCTTATTTCGCTCTTTCGCGCTTGGCCGTGATTAGCGGCGAACATCATCTTCAACCAGCGCGAATGTAATATGGTCCTGCCAGGCGCCATTGATCTTCAGATAACGGCGCGCCAGGCCTTCACGCTTAAATCCGGTCCTCTCCAGCAGACTCAATGAGGTTTCGTTGTCCGGCAAACAGGCGGCTTCAAGACGGTGAAGACGCAAGGTATCAAATACAAACGGTATGACTGCCGTTACGCCGGCGGTCATATTGCCCTGGCCCGCAAACGGCGCGCCTATCCAGTAACCAAGAGTACATGCCTGGGTCACGCCCCTTCGAACATTAGATAAAGTCAATCCACCCAGCAGCGTATCGTTTTGATTATCAAATAGAAAAAAGGCATAGCCAAGGTCTTCCCGCAAATCCCTCTCATAAAATTTGAGCCGGCGGCGAAAGGAGGAGCGGGTAAGTTCACTGCTTGTCCAGGCGGGCTCCCACGGCACCAGGAAATCCCGGCTTTGTTCCCTGAGTTCCGACCATCCGGAATAGTCAGACATTTGCGGAACGCGTAAGAAAACACTGCCTCCATAGATAATCGGTCCCGGTTCAGGAGATGTGACAGATCTTAAGAATGCCATCTGTACCTACACCCCCCTATTCCGCGGCTCTGGCCGGCGATGGGTATTGCTTTTGAATCAACTCTTCCAGAGCGCGCGGTTCAGCCAACGGGCCGACCGTAGCCGCGCTCGGGCCCCGGCCAACTATAGTCCTGGCGGCAAGCTCGCGCACAGCTTCTTTATCGACCGCCTCAACTTTGGTAATAAGGCTTTCAATTTCCAGCGGCGCACCGAACACAAGAGTTTGCCGCGCCAGCTGTTCGGCGCGCGATCCGGAACTCTCAAGACTCATGAGAAGCCCTGATTTGAGCTGTGCCTTGGCGCGCTCTAACTCGTTGGCGCCAACGGCAGTGCTGGCGAGATTGTCCAGCTCGTTCATGATAACGCCAACCAGTTCCTGCATTTGTTCCCCCCCTGTTGCGGCGTGGATGCCAAACAGGCCCGTATCGGAAAGACCCCAGCAGTAGGAATAAATCGAGTAGCACAAGCCACGCGCCTCACGGGCTTGCTGAAACAGGCGCGATGACATGCCGCCGCCCAGCATGCTGGATAAAATCTGCCCCGTATACATGGCATCGTCGCGATAAGAGGGTCCCTCAAAAGACAGCACAATATGCGACTGCTCAAAAGAGCGCTCCGAGCGCCTGATCCCGCCTGTATAGAGGGCGGATTCCGGCAGCTCCGGGGTGGCCCTTGAAACAGCGCCGAATGCGTCTTCCGCTTGGGCGACAATGCTATCATGATCAAGCGCGCCGGCGGCAGCCAGCACCATGGAAGAAGGCGCGTAATTCAAATCCATATAGGCCGCGAGATCGCTTGAAGAGAGACTCCGCACGCTTTTTTGCGTTCCAAGGATTGGCCGCCCAAGCGCGTGGCCCGGAAAAGCCGCCTCCTGAACCAGATCATAAGCAACGTCATCCGGGCTGTCTTCGGCGGCCGCAATCTCCTGGAGGATCACATCTTGTTCGCGCAGGAGCTCATCTTCATCGAATTTTGAATTGAGGAGTATGTCGGCGAGCAGATCAATTCCCAGCGCAATGTCCGCTTTGAGCACCCGCGCATAGTACGCGGTCGTCTCCAGGCTGGTGGCCGCATTAAGCTCCCCGCCAACAGATTCGATTTCCTCAACTATCTGGCGCGCGGTGCGTTTAGCGGTTCCCTTGAACGCCATATGCTCCAGAAGATGCGATATGCCATGCTGTTCCAGCCGCTCGCAGCGCGCCCCCGTCCCGACCCAGACACCAAGCGAAGCGGTTTCCAGATGCGGCATCTCGTGCGTCACGACGCGCATGCCATTGGCCAATGTTGTCAGGGCTACGCTCATGCGCGGCACTCTATGAAATCCGTGAGCGCCGCATAATCATTTTCAAGAACACTGAACCGCTCTTCCCCATCCAGAGCATCTTTAAGCCTGGCCGGAACATCGGGACGCTGCCCGGTCGCAGCTTCCACCGCATCGGGGAATTTGGCCGGATGAGCGGTCGCCAGCGTTACCATCGGCGTTTCGCCCGCCGGATAACGATGCGCCGCGGCGATGCCGACGGCTGTGTGCGGATCACATATATATCCTGTGTTCACGGCCAAATCGCGAATGGTGCGCTCAACCTCGGCCTCATCCACAGCCTCGGCGCTAAGCAGGGAGCGCATGGCCTCAAGCTCACTATCTAAGAGCGTGAACCCGCCGCGTTTCCCAAGATCATCCATCAATTGGCAAACACGGCCCGCGTCCCGTCCTGCGGACTCGAAAATCAACCGCTCAAAATTACTCGATATCTGTATATCCATACTCGGACTCGATGTGGCCATAACCTGATTTGGCTCGTAACGGCCTGTGTTCAAAGTGCGTACCAAGATATCGTTGACATTCGTGGCTATAACGAGGCGATCGACCGGTAATCCCATGCGCGAAGCCGCGTAACCTGCGAAAATATCACCAAAATTTCCTGTCGGCACACAAAAGCTTATCTGCCGCTCAGGCGCGCCTAGCGCGGCGGCCGCAACGAAGTAATAGACGCTCTGGGCCATAATTCGCGCCCAGTTGATGGAATTAACGCCGGCAAGCGACAGCCGGTCGCGCCGCTCAAGGTCGTTGAACAGCGCCTTCAGCAAGGCCTGGCAATCGTCAAAGGTCCCTTCAATAGCGATATTGTGAACGTTTTCGGCCTTCGACGTGGTCATCTGCAAACGCTGCACGTCGCTGACGCGCCCGTGCGGATGCAGCATATAAATATCGACCGCCTCAAGACCGGCGAAGGCTTCTATGGCCGCACCGCCCGTATCTCCCGACGTTGCGCCGACAATGGTGGCCCGCGCGCCGCGGCGCTGCAGCGCCCGGTCCATAAGGCGCGCCAGAAGTTGCATGGCGATGTCCTTGAAGGCGAGCGTTGGCCCGTGGAACAGCTCGAGCAGCCATTGGCCGGATTCAAGTTCAACGAGCGGCGTCACGGCCTTGTGCGAAAAGGTTCCATAAGCCGCCTCGACGAACTCGGCGAATTCCGCTTGCCCGATATCCGCGCCGACGTAAGGACCCATGACCGCGCAGGCAATCTCCGCGTAGGATTTCCCTGCAAACCCCTTGATTTCTGAAGGTGGCAGCCGCGGCCAGGTCTCGGGCAGATAAAGCCCGCCATCGCGTGCAAGCCCGGTCAGCATCACATCCTCGAAACCGAGTTGTGGCGCGGTTCCGCGGGTGCTGACGTAACGTAATTCGTTTGCTTGATTCGGCATAATGTCCAGCATGTCTACTAAGGCGCGCACGGTAAATGTGAACGCTCTCACCCGCAAGCGGGTGCGGTATATTTAGGTAAACCTATGGCGGCGAAAACTGCCGCGCAGATACACCGCGAATACCGCCAGCAAGGCGCCCGCAAGGCCGAACCAGGTGAACGCATATTGGAGATGATTGTTTGTCAGGACCACCCGGGTTACGCCCCCTCGCGGCAAACCGCCCGGTATGGATGTTACATCCTGCTCCACGAAAAACGGCACAACTCGTGTTAAATCGCTCGCAGGCAACGCGGCCGCCGCCATGCCTTTCAAATCGCGCCAGAACCAGTTGTTCAATTCCGGAGCATTATCGGGCACGAACAGGTTTTGTATGCCCGGTGCGCGCGCCAGCCCTATGATTGTTTGTTCGCCTTCCAGCTGCCCTTGAGCACGCATGCGCGGCTGCTTCATGGCATCGGGCACGAAGCCTCGGTCGACCATGACAATCCGCCCGCTCGCTGTTTCGAGCGGCGTGATAATCCGCCACCCGGTCTTGCCTTCTATGACCGTGTAAAAATGCGATTCGCTACCATGGCGAAAACGGCCCTTGAAGCGCACTCTTCGATACTCAACATCATTGGTGTTCTCCCAGCCGTCTATCGCGCTGGAAAGGGTGACCGGTTCCAAACCCGTACGCGCCGCAATATGCGCATTCAGGCTGTCTTTCCAGGCCATGCGCTGAAGTTGCCATACGCCCAGCCCTGCAAGGATACCAATAGCGGCAACCGCCAGCGCACTGAGCCACATCAGGTCACGTTTCAAATTGCTGTCCTGTCGCTTGGCTAATCGGCCTTCTTCGGCCCTGTGCCGGTATTGAAGGGCCACGAGAATCGCCTTGAATGGCCTTAGTGTTCGACCCGAAACTCCGGCGCGAAACAATTAAGCGTGTTAATGAGCCGCCGGCGCCCCTGAGGCCCATACATAGATGCAGCTGAACAGGAACAGCCACACCACATCGACGAAATGCCAGTACCAGGCGGCAGCCTCGAAGCCAAAATGCTGCTTGGAATCAAAATGCCCGGCGAGCGCCCTAAACAGCGTAATCGTCAGGAAAACTGTTCCGATGAGCACGTGAGCGCCATGAAAGCCCGTTGCCATGAAGAAGGTAGCGCCATAGATGCTGCCCGCGAAGGGGAATGTGGCGTGGGCATATTCGTAAGCCTGAAGGGCTGTAAAGATCATGCCGAGAAAGATCGTGCACACCAGCCCGAGGATGAGCCCGCGCCGATTATTATGAAGCAGCGAATGATGCGCCCAGGTCACGGTCGTGCCCGATGTGAGCAGAATGAGCGTGTTGACCAGCGGGATGTCCCAGGGATCAAATGTCTCAACGCCCTTCGGCGGCCATTGCCCGCCGGTGAATTCGGTACGCGCAACCTGCACGGCTTCATCGGGATATAGCGCCGCATCAAAGAAACCCCAGAACCAGACGACGAAAAACATCACTTCAGAAGCAATGAACAGGATCATCCCGTAGCGCAGATGCAATTGCACCACCGGAGTGTGGGCGCCCTGATGCTGGGCCTCATTGATGACATCACGCCACCAGACAAACATGGTGCCGGCAATGCCAATCATCCCGGTAGCGAAGACCCAGGGGCCGCGAAGACCAAACAGCCCTTCTCCATCACCCATGGACCTCATCCAGATGATGAGGCCAACAGCTGTAATAAAGGCGGTAACACCGCCCAGAATCGGCCATGGGCTCGGGTCCACAAGATGATAATCATGCTGGTTGGCTTGCGCTTTGGCCATGTCTTCGCTCCGTTAAACCCCCCAGGGGCGTTTGTCATAAATGCCCGAATTTGGGCGGTTTATTCTCAATACCTAAAGTCTTTGGTTTGCGTGTCTCATCAGGTTCCATCCGGGCGCGGCGCATTCTTGCCGGCCGCCGCCACTTCCGCGCCTTCGCTCACGGGGAAGAAGGTATAGGACAGCGTAATCTCCTGAATGTTCTTTGTTTCAGGATCATTCACGATTTCCGGATCGATAAAAAACGTCACCGGCATATCCACCCGCTCACCCGCTTCAAGGGTCTGTTCGGTGAAACAGAAACACTCGATCTTCGAGAAATAACTTCCCGCGGCCTGCGGTGACACATTAAATGTCGCCGTGCCGGTCATTCTGCTTTTCGTCGGATTGACCGCTTCGTAAAAGACCAGCGCGCTCTCGCCTATTTTCAGCTCCAGCTTTCGTTGGACTGGTTGAAAGTTCCAACTCATCCCTCGGCCGACATTGGCGTCAAAACGCACGGTAATTTTACGGTCCAGAACCGTGTCCGGGGCCTGCTCCGCGCGCTGCGTCGTACCGCCATAGCCCGTCACCTGACAAAAAATCTGATAAAGAGGCACCGCTGCATAGGACAAGCCAAGCATGCCAACCACAATGCCCGCCATGGAGAGGGCAACCAGCACGTGACGGCGCGGTGTGTCCGCGCGGGTCTCCTGCCTGTTCGCTTTCCTGCTCATCACGCTAAAATTCCCTGTGGCCTTGAACCAAATCCTAGAAAGTCCGGTTCGCCACATTGGCGCCGAGACGCACAATTGTGACTATGAAAAATAAAGCCGCCATTGCCGCCAGCGCCCAGGCAATTGCCTTTGAGCGGGCCCGGCGGCGATTTAGTTGTTCCTCTGTGAGCTGCATCATGTGCCT
>CAYOEI010000376.1:0-2802 GCA_964402825.1 uncultured Hyphomicrobiaceae bacterium | reverse complement strand
CTGGCGAAAACCCCTGTCAAACACATGCGAGGCGATTGCCTTGTCAATGATTTTCCGGGAACAGGTAATCCAGACACCGCGCCCTGGCAATTTCGCTTTCAGGTCGGGAACAACATTCCTGTCAGGGTCTGATGCAAAGCGCAACAGCGCATCGGGCGGCAGACGCAAGCGCGTAACGGCGCATTGCCGCTCGCTCTCGCGTTTTTCACTCCCGGCACTCTTCGCCATTCCAGCCAGCTCCTGATCTGATCTTCCAGCACGGCGCGCTCAAGCGTCCGCTGTTTTTTCTGCTTCCTCAGCCGCCGGGGCGGCTTTAGCCGGTTCCGCGGGTATGTCAGCGTTATCGTCTGAAGCCTCCACATCGCCGTTTTCGGCTTCGGCTTCGGCTTCATCTTCAGTATTTTCTTCCGTGATCCAGCCCACCTTGATGCGCGCGGCAATGATCATTGCTTCAGCGTCAGGGCGAGAAACCTTGAAATTGTCGAGGAAGCCTGGCTGGCGGACCGATTCGCCATCCACCTTTTCGTGCCAGCCCACCAGATCGTCCGACGTATAACCGGCAAAATCTTCCACGGTTTTTATTTCATTCTCACCCAGCGCTACAAGTATCTCGGGTGTCATACCAGGAATTTCCAGCACCTCGTCCTCAACGCCCAGCTCTTTACGCTTTGTATCGAGCTCCTTCTCGCGGCGCTCAAGATACTCACGTGCGCGCGTCTGGATTTCCAGCGCGGTTTCCTCATCAAAACCCTCGATATTGGCGATCTCAGCAATTTCCACGTAAGCCGTCTCTTCAACCATGGAGAAACCTTCCGAGGCAAGCAGCTGCGCAATCACCTCGTCCACGTCGAGCGTTTCCATGAACATCTGTGAGCGTTCGGCGAACTCGGCCTGACGGCGTTCGGACTCCTCAGCTTCGGTGAGGATATCGATGTCCCAGCCAGTAAGCTGGGAAGCCAGGCGCACATTCTGTCCGCGACGCCCAATGGCGAGGGAGAGCTGGGTATCGGGCACCACGACCTCGATACGTTCGGCTTCCTCGTCCAGCACCACTTTCACAACTTCCGCCGGAGCAAGCGCATTGACGATAAAGGTGGCCGCATCTGGCGACCACTGGATGATGTCGATTTTCTCGCCCTGAAGCTCGTTCACCACCGCCTGCACGCGGCTGCCGCGCATACCGACACACGCACCAACCGGATCTATCGCCGAATCGTTTGACAGCACCGCGATCTTGGCGCGGCTGCCCGCATCACGGGCCACCGATTTGATTTCGACAATGCTGTCGTAGATCTCCGGCACTTCCTGTGAAAACAGCTTGGCCATGAATTCCGGGTTTGTGCGGGAGAGGAAAATCTGCGGCCCGCGCTGTTCCGCGCGCACGTCATAGATGTATGCGCGAATACGGTCGCCGTAACGGAAATTTTCCCTCGGCAGCGCTTCATCGCGACGCACGATTGCTTCGCCGCGTCCCAGATCAACGATGATATTGCCATATTCGACACGCTTGACGAGGCCGTTCACAATCTCGCCGATACGGTCCTTATACTCCTCGAACTGGCGCTCGCGCTCAGCCTCACGGACCTTCTGGACGATCACCTGTTTGGCGTTCTGCGCCGCGACACGCCCGAAATCGAGCGGCGGCAGGTCTTCCGCGATATAATCGCCCAGCTCCGCCGCCTTGTTGCGCCTGCGCGCTTCTTTCAGAGAAATCTGGGTCGCTTCCATTGTTACGGTATCGACAATTTCCAGCAGGCGGGTGAGTTGAATCTCGCCGGTCTCGGAGTCGATCTCGGCGCGAAGCTCGTTCTCGGAGCCATAGCGGGATTTTGCCGCTTTCTGGATTGCATCTTCCATCGCCGCGATAACGATGGTGCGATCAATCGATTTTTCACGCGCGACCGACTCCGCGATCTGCAGCAATTCCAGTCTGTTTGCGCTGACGCCTGCCTGAGCCATCTAAAGCCTCCAGATAATCTTCATCTCTTGCGCCGCTCCCCACCGATGGGGCTTGGGGAAGCCTGCGCGTTAAATTTCTATTGCCCCGGTTTTTTTCTGAGCGCCTTTTTTATGGACGCGTCATTCACCGTCAATTTCGCTTCGTCGATCAGATCGACATTCAGGCCGATCGTCTGCGGTTCGTCATAGCCGTCCAGATCAACCAGCAGAAGCACTTCGCCATCTTCGAACCCTTCGATCCTGCCCTTGAACCTGCGCCGGCCGTCAATCAGTTCCTTCAACTCGATCTTGGCCTGATGTCCGGCCCAGGTAACAAAATCCCTCGGGCGGACAAGGGGCCGGTCAATACCAGGAGATGATATCTCCAGATAGTATCCGCCCGGTATCGGGTCATAAGCGTCAAACAGGGGTGATAACTCCCGGCTGACCCTCGTGCAATCCTCTATCGTAACCTGCCCATCAGGACGCTCGATCATGATCTGAACAGTGTTGCCGTCCTGCCCCGAGAGTTTCACCCGCACCAGATCAAAACCAAGTTCCTGTAAAACCGGATTGGCCAACTCGGCAATGCCCGCCGCCTGTCCGGTTTCGGAAAAGAAACGCTCATCCATATGTTGCGTCATTCACGTCCATGTGCCGAGAGTTATGACAAAAGGCACTGTGAGCCATACGCCACAAAAACAAAAAAGAGCGGACCGGTGGGCCCACTCCTGATCAAACCAAAACCATGAGTTGCCTCTAATATACCCGACTTTGCGCGGTGTACAAGCGCTGTTAAGCGCAAAATTCATCTCCCAGCCGGTAAAGGTTAAATCCGTCTGAAGATCAAACAGTGACCCTTTC
>CAYOEI010000375.1:0-4753 GCA_964402825.1 uncultured Hyphomicrobiaceae bacterium | reverse complement strand
AGCCGGAAAGGCGGAGTCCAAGGCCATTCAGAAGGCCCTTTGGAACGTTAAGGTCAAAGGCGTCAACGGCAATATCGCGTTCATCAAGCAAGGACCCTCGGGTAAGGAAAGCGCCCAGAATGTCCCGAACGTCTATATTGTGACAATCAAAGACGGCAAGGTCGCGAAACGATAGACTTTACGCCGACTATCTGGTGCACGGTGACCAGCGGCCACCATGCACCGTTTTACTTAGCGTATGGCTTGATAGGGGCGGGAATCACCGGATTTTTCCGGTGTGTGGGCACTGACATGGACCAATTTCTCCAACATATCCTGAATGCGCTCATGCTCGGCGGAACGTATGCCCTTCTGGGCATAGGACTGACGCTGATTTTTGGCATTATGCGGGTGGTGAACTTCACCCATGGCGAGCTGTACACCTTCGGCGCCTACATGATGTACATGTTCGTGATGCCGCTGCAGTTGAATTTCTTCCTGGCCCTGATCATGGCGGTTCTGCTTGGTGTGGTGCTCGGCGCGGCTATTGAAATAATCCTGCTGAGACCACTGCGGGGCGCGTCCATCGATACAACGATGCTGATCATGATCGGTGCCTGGATAGCGATGCAGAATATGGAACAGTTAGTCTGGAGCGGCATCGCAAAATCTATCGACAGCCCGTTCCCCTCCGATCCGCTCGTACTTGGCGCTATTTCTGTAAGCTGGAATCGCATATTCGTGTTTGCCGTTGCCATCGCACTGATCGTGGGCACCTATTCGCTCATTCAGTGGACCAAGCTCGGCAAGGCGATGCGCGCAACGTTCCAGGACACCGAGACGGCTGAATTGATGGGCATCCGGATCAACACGGTGTATGTCGCGACATTCGCTTTGGGTTCGGGGCTTGCTGCTGCGGCCGGCGCTCTGCTCGGACCGATCTTCATCGTGAATCCGACCATGGGTGATATGGCGGCGCTCAAATCATTTGCGATCGTTATTCTCGGCGGCCTCGGCAACGTCGCCGGTGCGGCCATTGGCGGTTTCATCCTTGCAATGATGGAGGAGATGGGCGCCGGCTATATTTCCTCCGGGTATCGTGACGCAATGGGTTTCTTGCTCATCATCATCATTCTTCTGTTCCGGCCAACGGGGCTGTTCGCGCAGAAGGAGCGGATAGGGTGAACAAATATTTTGGAATTGGCTTCGTGCTGTTTCTCGCGACTGTACCTTTCTGGCTGGGCAACCTCTATTATCTGCATATCCTTATCACCACAGGGATTTTCATCATCGCGGCGATGAGCCTGAATTTGCTGCTTGGTTACACCGGGCAGCTCAGCCTTGGTCATGTCGCCTTTTTCGGGATCGGCGCCTATACGAGCGCGCTGGTTTCGCTCGGCTTCGATGTCTCCTTCACCCAGAGCTTCACCTTCGTCCTGGAGCCGAAACCCGTATGGTTCGCCTTCATTTGCGGCATCGCGGTCGCCGCGTTAAGTGGCTGGTTGATCGGACGCATCTCATTCAAGGTGCGCGGCGCATATTTCGTCATCGTGACAATCAGTTTTGCCGAGGTGATGCGTCTTATCTCCCTGAACTGGATTGACTTGACGGAAGGCCCAATGGCCCTGAACAACATTCCGCCATTCACGCTCGGCATCCCCGGCCTTTGGGAGCTGACATTTCTCAAGAAGGAGCCCAACTATTGGCTGGTGCTCGGGCTTTGCGTCGTCAGCTACGTCATTGTCCGGCGGCTCGTGCAATCGCGCGCCGGCCGCGCCATGATTGCGCTGCGTGAAAACGAACCGCTGGCAACGTCCGTCGGAGTTGACGTGACGCAATACCTGGTACTCGCAACCATTGTCTCCGCTGGCATGGCGGGGGCCGCCGGCGGGCTCTACACCCACTATATACGCATCATCGACCCGGACGTGTTCCTGTTCATCTACACGATCACAATGGTGATCATGGTGATTACCGGTGGCAAGGGCACACTCGCCGGCCCGATCATTGGCGGCCTGATATTTGGAATCCTCCCCGAGGTTTTACGAACCGTAGCCTCGCCGGAAGTCCAGTGGATCATCTATGGAGTCATGATGATTCTCATCGTCTATTTCCTGCCTGAGGGGATCGTCCCGGCCGTATCGAAATTGTGGCAAAGCAAGGGGCAGAAACCAGCCCCCGGTTCTGATCGTTCAGCACATGGAGCGACCAGCTGATGGCGAGGGAAAAAGCTCAAACGAAATCTCCAGCTCTCAGCGTTGACAAGCTTTCAGTGCGGTTCGGTGGTTTGCTGGCGATTGATTCGATGAGCTTCGATGTGCATGAGGGCGAGGTGCTCTCCCTGATCGGACCCAATGGTGCCGGTAAGACCACGGCTTTTAATGTCATCACCGGGTATATTCGCCCATCAGGCGGCAAGATCACCTATCGCGGTAACTCGCTTATCGGTCTCAAACCCAACGAGATCGCCGCGCTCAACGTGGTGAGAACGTTTCAAAAAACCAGCGTTTTCGGCGGCCAGACTGCATTCGATAATGTGCTTATGGGCCTGCATCTGCGGCAAACCAGTAAAGCGCTACACATCATATTCGCCCTTCCAAGCGTGGCTTCGGAGGAACGGAAAATGCGCGAATCTGCACGCGAGGTCCTCGACTTTGTAGGCCTTGGGCAACGGGCGGATGAACTGGGAAGCGCGCTCGCGTATGGCGAGCAGCGGCTGCTGGAAGTTGCGGTCGCACTTGCGGCGCGCCCAAATCTGTTGCTGCTCGACGAGCCGGTATCCGGCATGAACCCGTCGGAGACCGCCAATTTCATGAAGTTACTGAGCGAGATCCGTAAACTCGGCATCACCGTCCTTCTCGTGGAGCATGACATGAAGATGGTGATGGGCGTCTCGGATCGCATCATCGTTCTCAACCACGGTTCCATTATTGCCAATGGCTCTCCAGCTGAAATCCAAAACAACCCGGATGTGATCCGGGCCTATCTCGGCGAGCGCTATCGCAAGCGCAAGTCCGGGGTTAAAAAATCCGGAACGAAAAAGTCTGGGGCGAGCAAGTCCGGCACGAAGGGGAAGAAGCGTGCTTAAGATTGAAGGGCTCACCTGCGCCTATGGCAAAGTGACGGCGGTGCGTGGCCTGTCCATGGAAGTACGCCAGGGGGAACTGGTTACGCTCATCGGCGCCAACGGCGCGGGCAAGACCACGACCCTGAAGGCCATCTCGGGCGTGCTTGCGCCGCTCGAGGGGCGGATCGAGTTCGATGGTGAGGATATTACCGGTGCATCGGCGCGCACGGTGCTTGAATTGGGGATCGCGCACTGCCCGGAAGGACGGCGCATCTTTCCCTACATGACTGTGCGGGAAAATCTCGAAATGGGCTGCTATCTGCGCAACGACGCCAGCGAGATCGCCGAGGACATGGAGAAGATCTACGACCGGTTTCCTATCCTGAACGAAAGACGCGCTCAGGCTGCGGGAACTCTTTCTGGCGGCGAGCAGCAAATGCTGGCGATCAGTCGTGCTCTGATGTCGCGCCCGCGGTTCATCCTTTTTGACGAACCCTCGCTCGGGCTGGCCCCGAACCTGGTCGAGCGCACCTTCGATATCATCGAGCAAATTCGCTCCGAAGGAGTAACGATCATGATGGTCGAACAGAATGCGCTTGCCGCGCTTGAATTGTGCGACCGCTCTTACGTCCTGGAGTCGGGAGAAGTGACTCTCTCTGGCACGGGGTCCAAGCTTCTCAAGAACAAAAAAGTTCAGCAAGCCTATCTCGGCGGTTAGATTCTGCTCTTGGGTCTCAGACCCTAGTCACTCTTGCGCCGCAAAATTTTATCGAACACAGCCTTGATGCGGTCCCAGAGAACCGTGAAGACCAGCGAGCCTGCGTTCAGCGCCGTTGGCGCCTCGATCTCCCGGCCCGATAGGCGCGCCTCCAGATTTTGCGCAAACGCTCCGGCGAGACGCGATACCAGATCGCGCACCAAGGCCCCGCGGCTGAACTGCGCGAGCGGTCCGGCAAGAGAATAGGCGATCGATACGTTAATCTGCGTAGAATTTCCATTGTCTATTTCGGTAAGCTCATATGCAACGCGGCCGGTTGCGAGCGATGCACTGCGCGTATCGCGGCCCTTGCCTTCTATAATGCCGCGCCACTCATCCTCGATGAGCCTGACATCGGCCTCACCGGCCAGATCGGCGCTGATCGGTCCAAGTTTTACAAGCATGTTTCCAGTGATATGACCATCGCGCTCAGGACCATCGAGCGTCACGCCGGGCATGCAGGTTGCTACTCTTTCGATATCCGACATGAGGCGCCATACGGCCTCGCCTGGATGGCTCACCCTTATTGTCTGGGTCAGGATGGTGAACTTGCCATCTTGTGTAATCTTGCCGGTTTGTACTTTTGCGCCAGCGTGATCTGGAAGTGTTGGCGCGTGAGCGGCTGTTGCGGTGTTTTTAGAGGTTCGAGCAGGTTTAACAGTGGCAGTCCCCCTTGCCTTGATGCTATCGGGCGCGTTTGGTCCAGGCGCTGGCCCAAGTGAGCTCTGCTTCTTACCGGTGTCCTCGATGCGGTGGTTGCGCGCGACCTTCATGATCGCTTTCACCATGCCCATATACCCCGTGCAACGGCACAGATTGCCGCTCATGCCCACGCGGACCGATTCCTCGTCCCTCACCGCGCCCCGGCGAATAAGATCGTGTGCGGCGACAAGCATGCCCGGCGTGCAGTAGCCGCATTGCAGCGCGTGCTCCTTAGAAAACGCCTTACG
>CAYOEI010000374.1:0-6937 GCA_964402825.1 uncultured Hyphomicrobiaceae bacterium | reverse complement strand
CCCTGCATCTCTGTTCTGACGCCGAGGGAGCGTCCATAGTCGAGTGCCATGCCGGAAAAACCTAGGAGCGGGACAAGTAGTAACCCAAACAGGAGTATAACAGTACCACTCTGAGACTTGGCAAAACGCGTAAGCAAATTCCTCATAACCAACACATCCTTCGACGCTCGATTTATACGACCAGTGATCACTGATACTAGCCACACATGCTCATTATTCTGTTAAGTGCGGTGAAAAATGCCTGACTTGCTTAAAAATGAATAAATTGGGTGACTTCACAGTTTCTATTTTAGAGCCAATCGCAAAACCAAGCTTACCGTCCGCTTCGGGTCAATGACGGCCCTACTGACCCTCGGCACTCGACGGCTGTTGCACCCTCAAGAACGGAAATAGCCGGCACAGGTCATGGCTCGCCAAACAAATATTTTGACACGAATGTTCCTATAATGTTCTATTACGCGTCCCACACAACTTTGAGGGACGTCCAGTGCGCAAACCCGGCACGATCGAACGGCTTTATCTCGACTTCGACGGCTTCTTCGCCTCGGTCGAGCAACAGGCGCGGCCCTCTCTGCGCGGGCGCCCCGTTGGCGTTGTTCCCTTCGAGGGCACGAACCATACCTGCGTCATCGCATGCTCGAAGGAAGCCAAGACATTTGGCGTAAAAAACGTCATGAACATCAACGATGCCAAGGCCGCTTGCCCCGGCATTGTTCTGGTCCCTCAATCGCCTGATCTCTACAGGCGCGCCCACAACGCCCTTCTAAGTGAAATTGCGGCTGTCATTCCCATCGCCGCCGTCAAATCCATTGACGAGATCACTTGCAATCTGCAGCGGCAGGATATTTGCGACCCCAACAGTCTGACCAGCCGCATCAAGGAGCGTATCCGGGATCATGTCGGCCCCTATATCACCTGCTCCATAGGCTTTGCCGCCAACAGACAGCTGGCAAAGATCGCGGGCAAACAGAACAAGCCGGACGGCACTACGATCTGGCGCCCCGAAGACATGCCCGCGCCTTTGCTCTGCGTCCCCTTCGAGGATATTCCGGGAATTGGCAGGCGCATGGAGCGCCGCCTGATGAACGCCGGCATATACGATATGGCTGGCCTGCTGGCCCTGCAGCCCAAGCATATGCGTAAAATCTGGAACAATGTCACTGGCGAGCGGCTGTGGTACGCGCTCCAGGGCTATGACATTCAGACACCCAAATCGGCACGCGGCATGTTCGGCCATGGGCGTGTCCTGCCGCCAACTCACAGGAGCCCGGCCCACGCGGAGGAATTCTCGCGGCTGCTGCTGGTCAAGGCGGCGCGGCGGATGCGCAGGGCCGGCTTTTATGCAGGGCGCATCTGGCTCTGGCTCTCCATGAAGGAGGATCGCTGGTTCGGGCAATTGCCGCTCCCTGTCGTGCATGACGATTACGCCTGCCTCGCCGGACTGGATACTCTGTGGCGCAAAGCCAGGGCGGCGCTGCCGGCGCGCGCAAGGATCATCCGCATAGGCGTGACCTTGCTGGAACTTTCACCAATGTCGGAGCGCCAGCTCGACATGCTCCTGAATGACGACCAGGAGCGCCAGAAATGGGAGGCCATCACCACCGCCATCGATCATCTCAATGTTAAGTACGGCAAGACCGTCCTCTCCATAGGCCCATGGACCCCGCCGCCCGGCGGCAATGCGGGCGGCAAGATTTCCTATACGCGGATACCAACAGCCGAGGACTTCTGGTGATGAGCTGGAAGAGCAACCTTCAATTAAGAGACATCGCCGGCAATCAGCGCATAGAGGCAACCTGCAAGAAGTGCAGGCATACCCATTATGTGGATGCGGCGGCGCTGCTCGCTCAGCCTGAACTCCAGTTCATCTACATGGATGAGCTGGAGCGTATGGTCATGTGCAGGGCGCGCCATTGCGGCGGCACGGTCAGGATTGCCCTTGTCCATGAGGGCGATACTGAGGGGTTTGTCGGCGGTCTTGCATGACTGGACATTGGCATGAAGGGACATTGGCATGAAGGGACATTCGTATGAAGGGGCAAGGGATGCGCCGTGGCCGCGCCCTTACCTGGTTATGGTGACGATACGCCCGGCATCAATATCAACGCCTACCTTGTCGCCCGCCACGAAGTGGCGCTGGTTCTGCCGGTGGCTGATATCCACAAGCAGGGAATCTCTGGCGCTGAGCGCAACCTCATAACGGATGGTTTCGCCTAAAAATTCCACTTCTGAAATCGTGCCATGAAGTGCTTTGGCCCTTGCTCCTTTTTTACCTGGAGCGCTGAGTTTTATATTTTGCGGTCGAATGATGATATGGGCCGGGCCGGCGGCTCCCCTGGCAAGCGGAAATTGCATCCCGCTGCGGGAGTGGAATGCCAGCACCTTGCCTTTTTTTTCAATCTCGCCTTCGAAAATGTTGGCGGTGCCGAGAAATCCCGCCACAAAAGTGTTCGCCGGATTGTCGTAGAGTTCCATCGGCACGCCAACCTGTTGAATGATACCCTGATCCAGTACGGCCATGCGTTCCGACATGGTATTGGCTTCTTCCTGGTCGTGGGTGACAAAAATAGTCGTCAGTTTCAGTTTGCGTTGCAGCGCAAGAATTTCGCGGCGCATCTGCGTGCGCAGATTTGCATCGAGATTGGAAAGCGGTTCATCAAGCAGAAGCACTTTTGGGCGCACCACGATTGTCCGGGCAAGGGCGACGCGCTGTTGCTGCCCGCCCGATAGCTGTGACGGGCGGCGGTCAGCGAAATCCGACAGCCCGACAAGTGCGAGCGCATCGCAGACCCGGTCATTGATTTCGGGACGCGCAACCTTGCGCTCCTCAAGGCCGAATGCCACGTTCTGCGTCACCGTCATGTGGGGCCATAGGGCGTAGCTCTGGAACACCATGCCAACATCACGGCTCCAGGGCGGCAGTCCGGCGACGTCTTGCCCCCCGATAAGGATACGTCCCTTGGGCGTTGGCCCAAACCCGGCGATTGAGCGAAGAAGCGTGGATTTTCCGGAACCCGACGGTCCGAGAAAGGCAAAAAATTCCCCCGGTTCAATTTCAAGGTTCACACCTTTGAGCACTTCAGTGGCGCCGAATGCCAGAGAAAGGTTCTCGATGACGACGCCGGCAGCTTCGATTGCGTTTCCCATGACCTTATGCCTCTTCCTTGATTACGTTGCCCGAAGACTGCTGCCGCTGCTTCCCGCGCTCGATGATGCGGTGGGACGCATAAGTCGCCAGAGTGACGATTACCACCGCAATGACGCCAAGCGCGGCGCCCGGGCCGCGGCCCGAAGCGGACTGCATAAACTCGTATATTCCAAACGCCAGCGGCGCATCGGATTCGCGCGCGACAAGCATGATGGTCGCTGAAAGCTCAACCGACGCGGTGGCGAAGCTGGTGACAAATCCGGCCAATATTCCGCCCGTCATCAACGGCACGGTGATCCGCCAGACGGTTCGCTGCTTGGTGGCGCCGAGATTCTCCGCCGCCTCCTCAAGCATGACCGAAACCTGCTGGATGGCGGCCATGCAGGCGCGCAGCGCATAGGGTAATCTTCGAATCGCCAGCGCAATGACGATTACGAACCACCAGCTCGCCGCCGACCCATCAACCCATGGCAGATCGATGTCATTGAAGGTGCGCAGATAGCCAATGCCAATCACCACGCCTGGCACCGCCAGCGACGCAGTCGCCATATAGTCGAGCCACTTGCGGCCGGGAAGCGCCGTGCGCCAGACGATATAAGCGATGGCCGTGCCGATCACCACGTCGAACAGCGCCGCCAGCCCCGCATAAAGGAGCGTGTTGGTGATGAACTGGCCCGAGGACGCAATCATCTGGGTGTAATGGGCGACCGTGTAGGCATCAGGCAGAACGCTATAGGACCATATGGTTCCGAAAGAGAGCAGCAGCAATCCGACGTGCGGCGAGAGCACCAGCAGGAGGATAAAGATGACGACGGCATAACAGCCGAGCTTCTCCCAGGGCCGCAAATCGCGCTTGGCGAGGCCGCCGCCGCCCTTTTGCACGGTTGAGTAATCCCTGCCCCGCATCGCCAGCGTCGAGGTCCACAAGGCGAACAGCGAAAAGCCGATCAGGATAACCGAAATAACGTATCCCATCGGATCAGAAATGCCGATCGAGGAAATACGCAAATAAGCCTGCGGCGCCAGCATCTTGTTGACATCGAGCAGCAGCGGCGTCCCCAGATCGTCGAACACCTTGATGAAGACGAGCGCCGCGCCGGCGACATAACCGGGCATGGCAAGCGGGAACACGATACGGCGGAACAGCCGCATCCCGCTCGACCCCAGATTTTGCGCCGATTCTTCCATCGCCCGGTCAATATTCATCAGTGCCGCCGAAAGATTGATAAGGATGAACGGGAAATAATGGATGCTCTCCACCAGAATGACGCCATTCAACCCTTCCATGAAGGGCACATTGATCCCGAACCATTCATCGAGCAGCAGATTGAAAGACCCGTTGGTTCCGAACAGCAGCTTCATGGCGACCGCCCCGACAAAGGGCGGCATGATCAGCGGGACAATGCCAAGCGTCTGGATCAGAACCGCGCCGGAAAAGTTGAAGCGGGTGGTGAAATAAGCGAGCGGCACGGCAAACATAGTTGCGATGACAACCGAGACCGAAGCCACATAAAAGGAATTGTAAAAAGATTCACGGAACAGCGAGGCTGAAAAGAAATCGGAAAAATTAATTAATGTAAGAGCGCCTGTATCAGGGTCCTGGAAGGCGACATAAATGACCTTCAGAACCGGGAATATCAGAAACGCCAGGAGAAAAACGGCAATAGCGATCCCGAGTATTGCAGGACCGCGTTGTGTTCGCGAAATAATGGACACCTGAATACCCCCCCTCGAATTTGGCGCCCTTTGAAAAGGCGAATATCAGGGGCCAGCCCGAAGACCAGCCCCTGATTTTGTTCGTGCGTTAACTGGCAGCCCAAAAAGCCATTAGAGCATTGATTTCGCTTTTTCGGCGAGCTCCTTGGCCTTGGCGTAATTGGCCTTGACGATGTCGTCCCATTGGCCCTCGATCTCGGCCTGGCGGCCGGTCACTTTCACCGAGGCTTTCTTGCGCTTCTTTTTGAAGATCTTGTTGTAGCCTTTCTCGCCAGCCTCTGCCGCCGTGATCGGCGTAGCGTTCACCGCCGCACGCGCTTCGGCGATCAGCTTGGCCGCCGCCGCGTTCGACTTGCCAGCCATCGCCGCCTCGGCGTCCTGAATTGCCTTTGTCGCCGCGCGAAGCTCGTCGATCCGATAGGTGATCATAACGTCGAACAGAGAATTGACGACTTTATAGCGGTTCTTGGAGAGTTGCAGATCGAACTTGACCCCGGAGCCGATTGAGCTGTCCTTGAAAGGATTGGGAAAGTCGGCGGGCGCCTTGGCGTAAGTTGCCGGATTGACCGGCAACCGGCGGATTTTCGGGTTCAGAAGAAGCTCCTGGCCTTCGGTAGAAAGCAGGAACTCGATGAACGCCCCCGCGTTTTTCGCATTTGGCGCATTCTTGACAATCGCGATGTTCGCGGGAACCAGCGTGGTCACGGTCGGATAGACGAAATCAACGGGGAACCCGGAAGCTTTTGACGAAAGGCCGAAGAAGTCGATGACGACGCCGATGCCGAACTGACCGCTATTGACGCCATCGGGAACACCAAAACTGCGCTCGGTGATGGTCTTGAAATTACCGGCAATGGCCTTCCATTCGGCCCAGCCTTTTTCCCAGCCCTCGCCTTGCAGCACCGTCTCAACCGTCAGATGAGTTGTGCCGGAGCGCGACGCCGCCGACATGCCCACATGGCCGTGATAAATTGGCTTCTTGAGGTCCGCCCATTCCTTGGGGACGGGCAGTTTCTTGGCCTTCAGATAACGGGTGTTCCACATGATCCCGTAACCAGAAGCGGCAAAGCCTTTATAATATCCTTCCGGGTCGTTGATCGGGAACGATCCGACTTTTTCCGGGATACCCTTGACCTTCACCTGGTACTTTTGGAGCAGACTGTCACCCTTAAGCACCTCAAAAGCATCCGGCGCCGAGGCCCAGAACATGTCCGAGGTGTTGTTGCCGGCAGTTTCCTGAATATATTTGATTCCGGCAGAGGTTTTCTTCTTCAGCATCTCCACCTTGATGCCGGGGTATTTCTTTTCAAAAGCCGCCTTGAAGGCCGTAGTCGTGTCCGGCGGATATGACGTCACAATGTTGAGTTTGCCCGTCTGCGCAAATGCGGGTAGCGCCAGCAGAGAAGCTGCGGCTGAAGCCAGCACAGCGCCCAGCACAGTTTTTAAATGTCCTGTCACGATAGTTTCCTCCCATAATTTTCTGAGGCCCGGTTATGTTTTTGGGGCCAAGATTGTCCGTCATCAGATAATTTGGAACAGATTCCGGTTTGAGCTAACGGAGTGTCTGGCTCATCTGATCTGTCATGTTAGGCGGCGGACTTGCGGTGTTGCAAGCGCCGTTGTTTGCTGACCGGCAGTGTTCGCGAGGCGCTGGGCCTTACTTTTCGTAAAATCCGGCAGCACACTTAAATCCATGGACAATATATAAAAAAAAGGAGCCGAACCTCAAAAACGAGGTTCGGCCCTGAGTGGCCTAGCAAGGGAGGAAGCTAAGCGAAAAACTCTTGATGGTTTCCAGCTCAAAACTCTCACTCCTGTTTCAGGAGCTTTCAAGCTTCAAACCAAGGCCATGATGCGCCCTAGGCCGCGTGGCCAACTGTGTTATGTGGATTGGATTTGTCTGCTTTTGTTGCCTGGCGTTTCAGCCAAGCCGCAAGCGCCAGTCCCAATTCCACGAGAGGTGCGAAGGGATAACGGTGGTAGATCGTTTCAAATGCCGCTGTCTTTTTCATCATCCTTACCTCCTTTGTTTCTAGTGGCATACATAGCACCATTTCTGCACTGCACAAGAGC
>CAYOEI010000373.1:0-3337 GCA_964402825.1 uncultured Hyphomicrobiaceae bacterium | reverse complement strand
GCTTAATACCTCACATTAACCAAAAAGCTGCATACTCCCCCAACGGAATTAGGGCTCGGGGAGTAACTGCGTTGGCTTACAAATCTAAAAGACAGGTTTTTTCTTTTTTGGCGGTAATGGTGGTTGCCATCATTTCCATGGGGATTGCGCTGCAACTGACTATGCGCGCGCAAGAATTGCTTCTTGAAAAAGAAGGCGCCAGAGGCGCACTCCAGTGGGCGCAAACACTCGGGACGAATTACGGGGTCTCCAGCAAAATCTTTGCCGAAAAAGACCCGGAATTACTGAAGAGCGTTAGAGAAAAAATCCGCTTCCATAATGATGTTATCCACTACGAATTTTATAATTCGGACGGGAAAAGGATCCTAAGCCGCGGCAAGTTTGCCGAAGAAATCAGGCTGATAAATTACAAACGCCCACCTCAGAAGATAGATAGAAAACTCAGTTCGCAACTGGAGCGTGGAGCGGGTTCGGGATTACCCTCACTTTACACCGTAACAAACGTACCCTTCATGGATGGAAGCAGTTTTGCCGGATCAATCAGAATTTATTCTGATCAATCCGCTCGTGCGGCCATTTACAAGCAGGGCTTTGGCTTACTGACGGCCGGGTTGATCATTGTCCTGGCGCTTGGGTCATCGATAGCCGGAACAATCATTGCGAAGAAGATCAAGGAACATCAGAAGGTTGAAAACCGGAACCGTTACCTCGCCCACCATGACTCACTAACTGGTCTATTGAACCGATCGACCTTCAATGAGGCGGTAGAAAAAGCGCTGAAGACCGCCAAATCCCAATCAGGGGTTTCGTCGGATACCGGCCTGTTGTGGATCGACCTGGATTATTTCAAGGAAGTCAATGACACGCACGGCCATGCGGTAGGAGACAAACTGCTGAAGAAGGTGGCCCTGACCCTGCTTGAAACCGTTGGTGATGGTGAAATGGTTGGCAGGGTCGGCGGTGATGAATTTGCCGTTTTGTGCCGCCCGAACCGTTCGAAAAATGAAATGGAACAGTTGGCGGAGTCATTGTGCGACAAACTCAATACATTCGTGAACATTGATGATCGCTTCATACCCTGTGGGGCCTGTATCGGAATTGCGATAGCTCCTTCAGACGGTGAAATGGCTGTCGATCTGACAAAGTCTGCTGATCTAGCGATGTACAACGCCAAAGCGGAGGGCCGCCACGGCTACCGCTTCTATGAAATTGGCATGCACGAAAAGGTCAGGGAACGGCGTGAACTCGAACTGGACCTCGTGAAGGCGCTTAAGAATTCCGAACTGGAGGTGCACTACCAGTCTCAGATGAACCTTGAGACAAGAAAAGTTGATGCCTACGAAGCTCTCGTGCGCTGGAACCATCCCGAAAAAGGTTCAATCGAACCGGGCGTTTTCGTGCCTGTCGCGGAAGATACCGGTCTCATAGATCAGTTGGGTGAGTGGGTGCTCCAGCAGGCATGTAAGGACGCAGCACAGTGGAAAGGTGGAGAGAGGATAGCTGTCAACTTGTCGCCCGCACAGTTCAAGAATGACCGCGTTATAAAGGTGGTGAGTGATGCGCTCGCAGACAGTGGCCTGGAGCCGCACAGGCTTGAACTTGAGATCACGGAGTCACTCCTGTTCAATGACCCCCAGCAGGCACTTGCAAGTTTGACAGCACTCAAAAGTATGGGTGTCCGGATCGCCATGGATGACTTTGGAACCGGCTATTCGAGCCTTGCTCACTTATGGCGGTTCCCATTCGACAAGATCAAAATCGATCGCACATTCATCAAGAATATGGACCACAATCCGAAGATCAAAAAGATCATATCGTCGATTCTGGATCTCGGTCGCGCTCTCAACATCTCCATTACCGCCGAGGGCATTGAGCATTATTCTCAGGAGAGATTCTTGCGGGATCGCAGCTGCGATTATGTGCAGGGCTTTCTGTATGGTCGACCAAAACCGAACTCGGAACTAGATATGGAGGAAGTTCAAACGAAGCCCAAACAGATCGAAACACCTACCACCCGATTGCTCCAGACCCTGAGGGATATGGACGCATCATCTGATCTTTCACCAGAAGCCAGTGCTAAGATTCTCAAAGCCCTCGTGAAAATGGTCAACGTTCATGCTGACGAGCTAAACGTGGAACCGAAATCAAGAGCGAATTTAGATCCAACCGGTTAAACCAAATTTGGCCTCGTGAGAATAACCAATCTGGTGGATTAAACAATGTCCGCTTATGGCTAAAAGCAGACATTCCAGCCTATGTGGTTTTATGTCCGCTTTCGGGGGTAAAGCGGACATAAAATGGGGTCGTGAAAAGAGTCTGCTAATGACCCCAAGCGGTTATAGGATCATGTGTGGTGGAACCCCTCTCCCAGGTGCAGTTCGTGATTGCACTGGCTCTATTTTTTAGTGCGCAAACCACGGTAAGATTGAACTCAAAGAAAAATGGTATGGCAGCAGATCCAAAACTCGGTTGCGTTGCTGTATTCGGAGGTTCCGGATTTCTAGGCAGGGTGATCGTCAAAAGTCTGGTTACAGAGGGCATTACAGTGCGCGTTGCCGTTCGCAGTCCTGGTAACGTCAATATTCCGAAACCGTCAGGACCAGTTGGTGAAATCGAGACGATCTACGCCGATGTCCGCGATGAGACATCCGTGGCACTTGCCATGGAAGAGTGCGACGCGGTGATCAATGCGGTTGGTCTTTATGTCGAATGCGGCGCAGAGACATTCGAGGCGGTACACGAACTCGGTGCTTTGAACGTGGCGCATCAATGCGCCACCCAGGACATCTGTCGTCTAATTCACATTTCTGGTATCGGCGCAGACCTGAACTCTGTGTCGAGTTACATACGGGCACGCGCCAAGGGCGAATTGCTGGCGTCCGACGTTTTCGCGAAAACCACGATTTTACGTCCGAGCGTTTTGTTTGGGCCCGGCGACAAGTTTCTGAACACGTTGGCAAAGCTTATCAGGGCTTCGCCCGTGCTGCCGCTGTTCGGTGAAGGCCGCACAATGCTCCAAGCCGTTTATGTCGGCGATGTTGCACAGGCCGCGCTTCGGGCTCTGCAGATGCCGGCATCGCAGGGAAAGACATACGAATTGGGCGGACCGCGCTCCTATACCTACAGAGAGCTTATTGAGCTTGTGCTAGCCCAGACCAGAAAACGAAGGTCGCTACTACCGGTACCTTTTTTTATTTGGACTTTCCTGGCAGCGATTGCATCGGTGCTGCCTGCTCCGCCCCTTACGCGTGACCAGGTCACGCTCATGAAGAGCGACAATGTCGTCGCTGAAAATGCCCTGATGCTTAAAGACCTCGGCGTCAGCGCCACCGCGCTG
>CAYOEI010000372.1:0-3457 GCA_964402825.1 uncultured Hyphomicrobiaceae bacterium | reverse complement strand
TTCCGTGGCGACGTTGCCGAGGTAAATCGCAGCTCTCCTGTAAGGCGAAAGATAGCTGTAGATCGAGTAGGCCAGCCCGCGCTTCTCACGTACTTCTTCGGTCAGGCGCGAGTTGAAGCCGCCCCCGCCAAGGATGTAGTTCAGAATATAGGACTCGATGAAATCCTCATCCTTGCGCTTGAAACCGCTATGACCGAACACCGCAACCGATTGCGGCACATTCATCTCGATGATCTTGCGCTGCGGACCAGTTGGCGGTTTTGCTTCGGCAATAGGCTCGATATCCGACCCTTCAGGGAGTTTCCCGAAAATCTTATCGAGCATGGGCCCAAGGGTTTTGGCATCGATGTCGCCGACGACAGCTACACTCAGGCCATCTTTGGTGAAGACCTTGGTGACGAACTCGTTCAAATCATCACGGTTGATGCGCTTGACCGATTCCATGGTGCCCTTTATCGGCCGGGAATAGGGATGGTCCTTGAAAGCCAGCTTGAACCATTCGATTGACGCCACCCTGCGGGGGTCGTTCATGTCGAACTTCAGTCCGGTGAGGATCTGCTTCTTGATGCGGTCGACGGCGTCTGTATCGAATCTCGGCTTGCTCAAAGCCAGATGCAGAAGCTTTGCCGCTTCATCGGCATTGCTTTTCAGGGTTTGGAAACTGCCGGTGAACATATCGCGCCCCGCATTGAAGCTCATTCTCAGCGCGAGTTCCTCCTGACGTTCCTGAAACTTTTCTGAATTTAGATTGCCCGCGCCTTCATCCAGCATCCCGGAGACAAAATTCGCCAGACCTTCCTTGTCGCGGGGGTCCTGCGCAGCGCCTCCTGTAAAGCTGAATCGCATGGCAATGAGCGGCACCTGCCGGCTCTCCACGAGCCACGCCTTGATGCCGCCTGGGCTGGTTACTTCCTGTATATTCATTTTCGCCTCAGCCGCCGGCACCGTGATAATTATCACAATCAACAGGGCCAGAAAGCCCGTGACCGGAACGGTGCGTCCGGCCCATGATCGAAGTGCGCGCGTGAAATGTTGCATCGGGTTCACCATCATCTTCTTTATGATTTGCGATCCGCATGACCGGCCTTTTTTGCGCCCGCTTTTTTCGTCTCGGTCGGACGCAGCACACCGGTAACCGATTGGGATTTATCAAAATATTTCTTTGCCACGCGTTGAATATCCTCAATCGTGACCTTCTTCAGCCGATCGGGCCATTCCTCTATATCAGCGATGGTGCGGCCGTTCACCAGACCCCAGCCATAGCGCCGCGCCAGGCTTACCTGGTTGTCACCGCCATAAATATGGCTCGCTATATAGGAGTTTCGTGCACGCTCCAGCTCCTTCTGTGTCACGCCTTTTTCGATAAAGCCGGCAAGAACCTCGTCAATGGCCTTTTCAACATCTTCGATATCCTCTCCATCGGAGGCTACGGCATACACGCCGATGCGGCCTGAATCGAGACCCGAACCGCTATACCAGCCCCCTGCCGAGGCTGCCTTTTTCTGCTTCACGACAAGGCTTTTATAGAGCCGGCTCGTGGTGCCTGAAGCAAAGATCTTCATCATCAGATCGAGCGATTCCGCTTCGCCGGGCTCAGAGGAAGCATAGCTTGGCGCGAGATAGTAACGCCGCATCGTGGCGCGCCCCGCGCGCGGATCATCCAGAGAGACCCTGATGGGCGCGCGGTGAGGCGGCTCGATGGGGCGCGCCGCGCGCACCCTCTCCGCCTGCGGCTTTAGCTTGCCATATGTCGCACGGGCCAGCTTCTTCACTTCATTGGCCGTGACATCGCCCGCAACAACGAGAATGGCATTGTTGGGCGCGTAATAACGCTTGTAAAAATCCGTTGCCGACTTGAGATTCAACAGGCGCATCTCATGCTTCCACCCCAGTATTGGCACACCATAGGGATGGGATTGATAAAGCGCGGCGATCATTTGCTCGCCCAGAATATTCGACGGATCATTTTCCACGCGCGAGCGCCGCTCTTCCAGAATGACCTTGCGCTCCGTGACCACGTCTTTCTCATGCAGCTGCAGATTGACCATCCGGTCGGATTCCATCTCCATCACGAGCGGTAGCCGGTCCTTGGCCACGCGCTGGAAGTAAGATGTGGCGTCATGCCCTGTGAATGCGTTGTCCTGACCGCCATTGCGGGCGATGATTTTGGAGAATTCTCCAGGAGCGATCTTTTTAGTGCCCTTGAACATGAGATGCTCAAGGAAATGAGCATTACCCGACACGCCGCGTTGCTCATCGGCCGCCCCTACCCGGTACCACACCATATGGGTCACAACCGGTACACGGTGATCGGGAATAACAACGACCTCCATGCCATTTTTCAATTTGAAATGGGAGACGGTCGTTGTCGCGCTCAATGCGCTGATGGGAAGAGCAACAATCATGGCTGCTGCGATAACACAAAAAGCGGCCAGACCGGCACGCCAATTTGAGGTCAAGGAAAACTGTTTCAGAATCATAGGTATTTTCCGCAAATGTTCAAATGTTGAAAAACAGCGATGCAATCACAAGGGCTCGTCCTGGCTATGCAATAAAACATGAACTCTGCAACTGAATATGAAGATGCCGGAGCTGCATCACCAGTTAAAAAAAGTACAGGTTCACGAAATCACGCGAATGTGTCGGGAGCGGACGCCCCAGGGGCCCGAACCCTACCGATCGTATTTCTTGAAGTCGCGATTTTTGTCGCCAAGAGCTTTATTGCCAAAGAGACCTTTTGACCGATCCATCGGATCCATGAGTTTCTCAAACTCATCGATGTCCGCCTTCTTGCTCCAGTCACCTTTATCTTCATAATCCCGCTGCTTCTTGATAGCTGCGGTGGCTTCCGCCTTGCGAGTGGATTCTGGATCAGTCGGCCAGTTTTGCGGCCTTGCGTTTGCTACCGAGGGAGTCGGTTCAGGCAGTCTGGAGCGATCTGGCGGAATGAGCAGAGGAGCGCGGTCAGGAACCTTCTGCTCCACATATTTCTTACCCGTCAGCCCAAGTTTCTCAAATCCTGGCCCCTCAATCTGTACGCCTGAGCCACAACCGGCAGCCATCATCGCCACAGCCAGTGCGGGAACGATTGCCAAACGCCTTATATGACAGGCCATATTACCCATAAAAATACCAGTACCTTGCCTTAACCGCCATTACAGGCCCTAGGAGTTCTTTGAGACCTTTTTGTGGCTGTAGAATAGGGATTCATACATAAGTCCGATCACCCCGGCAACGATTGCCGCATCGGCAATGTTAAAGACGTACCAGTAGTACCCGAAGGCGTGAAAGGAAAAAAAATCCGCCACGGCCCCATGCACGACCCGGTCAATCCCGTTTCCGATTGCCCCGCCCATGACAAGGCCTGCGCCCACAGCGCCAATGCGCGACGTCATCAATGCGAGCCACCATGTTAATCCTATGACCGCGGCCACGGCCAGACATGCAAGCAATATCT
>CAYOEI010000371.1:0-4331 GCA_964402825.1 uncultured Hyphomicrobiaceae bacterium | reverse complement strand
TTGTCGCCGCATCCAGGACAGGTCAAGGCGGAGCTGAACGCACATCATCTCAACCACGACAATGTCGGCGACAAGAAATTCGCAAAAGTGCAACAGCATATCCATGACATGTTGTTTGCGGACAGAATTCTCGAGGAGGAAGTTAAGCCAGGAGCGCGCGGGTGATGAGCACTATTCCCAATGTCCTGGCCCGTGCAGAGTTTGACGCAACGGATCTTGCGCAAGCCGACACCAGCGACGTCGCCCGCAAGCTGACGCTGTTTGAGCGCATTTCGGATATGAACAGTGTCCGGAAGCTGTCGATCCTGGTACTGGTGATCGTGGCATGGGAGATTTACACGCGGCTGAGCGGAGTTTCCGAACTGATCCTTCCCAAATTCTCCGCAACCGCCGCGGCATTGTTTCAGGCGGTAACTTCCGAGCAACTGCTGGAAATGGTGTGGAACTCGATGACCGTATTGGTGACGGGTTACTTTATCGGCCTTGTGATCGCCACGCTGCTGACGACGGCTGCGACAATGACCCGGTTCGGCAACGATGTGCTGAGCACGCTCACGGCAATGCTCAATCCACTCCCCGCCATTGCGCTACTCCCCCTGGCCTTGCTGTGGTTTGGACTCGGCGCCGACGCTATTGTCTTCACGCTGTTGCATTCGGTGATCTGGCCGGTGGCGCTCAATGCCCTTGTGGGTTTTATGAGTGTCAGCGAGACACAGCGTATGGTCGGGAAAAATTATGGGCTGAAGGGGCTTGTTTATGTTGGCAAGCTACTGATCCCTGCCGCTTTCCCGCAAATCCTGATGGGCCTGAAAATCGGCTGGGCCTACGCGTGGCGTACGCTCATCGCTGCCGAGCTGGTGTTCGGCGGATCGATTTCCGACACCGAAGATGGCGCATCCGGCGGGCTCGGCTGGTTCATATTCGCCAACCAGATGGATTTACAAATTGCGCATGTGTTTGCGGGTCTGTTCACGGTCATTCTGGTCGGTGTGTTCGTCGAGAATGTCGTCTTCAACGCGATCGAAAACAGGACCGTGCGCCGGTGGGGGATGCAGGCGCGATGAGCACCAGGTCACCCAAGGGAAAGGGCTCTATCCCCAAACTTGTCATTCGTCCGGAATTTGAGCTCTCCGATATTGCACAGGCCCAGATCAGCGAAGTTGCGCGCAAGCTTTCTTTGATCGAGCGTATCTGGAACATCAATGGCGTTCGCAAGGCCGTCATTCTGCTGGGTCTGGTGGCGGCCTGGGAAGGCTATACCGTCGGGTTCGACGTGGAACCGTTGATGCTCCCAAGCTTTTCCGTATCCGTTACGACGCTCTACAATGCTCTGTTCCATGGCGATTTGATCTACAAGGTCTGGTTTTCGGTGAAAGTGCTGCTGATCGGCTACTCAGCCGGTTTGCTCATCGCCGCAATCCTGATCCTCTGGGCCACGGCAAACCGCTTCGGCAGCGATTTCATTGCCATGGCCACGGCCATGTTCAATCCGCTGCCGGCCATCGCCCTGCTGCCATTGTGAAGCGCGAAAATGATGTTCTGCTTGACCGTTTTCCAGGGCAGGAGCTGGTCGAACTCCTGAAACACCATGACCCGGTCGGGGCCTGGTTCGGAAATTTCCTTACCCTTCAGACGGATCGCGCCTTCCACCGGCTTCATATAGCCGGCGATGCCCTTGAGCAGGGTTGACTTGCCGCAGCCCGAGGGACCCAGCAGAACAAACCTGTCGGCCGGGTAGACATCAAACCCGACGCGATAGGTCGCCGTGATCAGATGTTCCTTGGTCTTGTATTGGAGTGTGACCCCGTCAACGTTCAAAATCGGTTGGGTAGTGGTGGCGGCGGGCTTTTTGCCCGCCGCACCGCTTTTGCGTTTAGCCATCAATCAGCCGCCATTCTGATCGTAATTATTTTCCCAGTAATAGTCCTTCCAGCTCGCCGGCAAATTCTTGATGGAGCCGATCGAGTGCATGAACTTGGCAAACTTCATGGTGCCTTCGGGCGTCGTCGAATAAAGCATCTCATCCGGATCCCCGACCATCTTCTCGATGTCAGCAAGCTTCAGCTTTGACTTCGTGAAGCGTTTGTAGAGGGCAGCTGCGTCCTTCTTGTTGGCGTTGATCCATTTGATGGATTCCCGGTAGGACGTGTGGACGCAATTGTACAATTTCGGATTGGCTATCTTCCATTCTTCCTTGTTGTACATCGCTACCGTCGAGTGACGCCCGCCCAGCACATCGTAAGATGTGAGAACGTTATGAACCTTGCCGCTCGTCAGCTCCTGAAATGAAGTTGGCAGGGTCGCGAAGTGGCTTTTAACAGACTGACCGCCAGCCAGCAGGGCTGCGGTAGCAGTCGGATGCTTCATCGAAACGGTCATCGGATCGAGTTTGAAGGCATCCTTGGCGCCCCACTTCTTTTTGGCCGCCATCTGCAAAACAACCGCCTGGATTGAGACCTTGACTGATGGCGTTGCGATTTTGTGGTCGGTAAGACCCACATAATCCTCAAGCTTCTTGACCCGCTTGTCGTTGGTGTTGAGCTTGAGCGGCATCGCAGAAAGCGTCGTCATGGCGCGGACATTCAGCCGGCCCTTGGTCTTGTCCCAAAGCTTGAGCAATGGGCCGATACCGCCAGCAGCGAAATCGACATTGCTGGACAGCAATGCCTGATTGACCGCCGCACCACCGCTGAAACGATGCATGGTGACCTTGATGTCTCCAAGACCGGCTTTCGATGCGCAGGCCTGCACCATCTTTTTGTCAACGACCACGTGCATGGGCAGATACAGAAGCCCAAATTGCTGGGCAAACCTGACCTCATTGGTCTCCGCAAGTGCGGCTGCCGGCATCGATGCTCCGGCGATCGCGAGGATTGCCGCACCGGCGGCAATTTTGCGAACAGGGTATTTCTTGGATATTTTTTTCACTTGGATTTCCTCCCTTTACTACGCTTCGTTCAAATTGGCCCAATATTATTCAGTGGACCGGTGATGTAATCCTTCACTTGTCTACTCCAGTTTGGATTTACCTCCGTCTCACTCCGCCGCCACCGCGAGGGTCTTTGGTCCAACAACACTGAGACCAACCCGCAATGCTTCGGTTTCAAATATATGTTCCGGCATCACATTGGCCAGATTCACATTCGAACCAAATTCTGCAATCAGGAATTTCTTGAGGTCGTAGACATCGCAATTATACGTGCCAGGCACCCAGGGCCCGATCAGCTCGAAAATTACGCGGCTCACATCAAGGCCATCGCCAAGCTCGGACAGCAACTGCCGGTTCGGCTCACCGTTGGTAAGAAGCTCCGCGCCCTCCACCAGAACAACGTCCGCTCCTGCCTCAAAACATTCGTTCGCTTGCGCAATGAGTGTCGCCGCGCCGGTGTCCTCGCTCTTCGAACCAACTTCACCATGCACCTCCAGACCGCAATCGACGGCGGTGCGTATCAGTGTCTGGCGCGCATTTCCATCCAGAGGGACACAATTGTCAGACACTTCAATGGCCTCAAAACCAAGTCGTTTGGCTTCCTCGAAATAAGGCTTCGCACTGGATAGCCCCTTCGTCGCGAAAACATATTCGAGAAACTGGCCGCCGATGAAAGGATGCACATCGTATTTTTTGTAGAGCGCAATCTTTTTCAGCAAATAGTCTTCTTCATACAGCCGCGCCGTGCCGGCGACGAATTTGGCAAGATCAACAAAAGGCGCAACCAGATCGAGCCAATCCTCCTGCACGCCAAGCGGCAATCCCCAATCCATCATCATGGTCAGCCCGTTTGTGCGCGGCTTTTCCCGGCTGCGCAATGACGTCAGCGACACCATCTCAAATGGTTCTTTTTTCGCGATCCTATCCATCATTCAAGTTTCTCCGACAGCTCGATGGGCAGATGGCCGGGGGGCAGGTAAACCTGCTGGTAGGTCGCCAGCGCGTCCCGGTAGGAGCGCCCGAGGATTTGCCAGAATGTGCCAAAGCTGTTTTTGGCGAGTCCCAGCCTGCGGCAAACATCAGCTTCAAACTTTTCGCTGCGGACCCGGTGCTCGAAACGCAAAGTCGGCATGTTGAAGCTCTTGTTGAGCACTTCGCGCAAGGTCACTCCACTCAATTCTTCGTGCGAGCAATCGAGCAAAGATCCATACCGCTCGAATGGCAGGTAGAAACGGGTAAACCCGCTAAAGCGATCAGCCACTTTCAGGATACGTTCAATACGAACGAACGATTTGCCGGTTTTCGAGAACTCCGCCCAGGACGGCCTGAAATCTTTTGAATTGCCTTGCACCTGCGAAATTGACATCACATTCAGATAGACCGGCAGGAGTGAATGTCCATC
>CAYOEI010000370.1:0-4255 GCA_964402825.1 uncultured Hyphomicrobiaceae bacterium | reverse complement strand
CGCCGCGAGAGGGGCGCTAAAATCGCTGTGGTCGATGTCTATAACAACGCGACCATGCAACAGGCGGATATTCCAATAATTATTCGACCCGGGACAGATGGAGCCCTGGCATGCGCCATCATGCATGTGCTGTTTCGTGATGGCTATGCAAATTGGGAATATCTTGAACAATCAACGGACTGTCCTAAAGAATTCGAGCAATATCTGAAGCATCGTACTCCGCAATGGGCTGCCCAAATCACCGGACTCCCCATTGAGAAAATAGAGCAATTCGCCCATCTTATTGGCAAGACGCCGCGCAGTTTTTTCCGCATGGGGTACGGTTTCACGCGTTCCCGCAACGGCACGATCAACATGCATGCGGCCAGTTGCATCCCTGCTGTAACCGGCGCCTGGGCCCATGAAGGCGGCGGGGCGTTCTACTCGAACAAAGACATTTATCACTGGGACAAGACCATGATCGAGGGTCTTGATGTCATCGATCCCAAGGTGCGCATTCTCGATATGTCGCGCATTGGTCCGGTGCTGACCGGAGACCCTCAGGACATTGGCGAGGGGCCGCCGGTGACCGCGTTGTTTATTCAGAACATGAACCCGGTAGCGGTGGCGCCCGACCAGCGCAAGGTGAAGGCCGGATTCGCGCGCGATGATCTTTTCGTCTGCGTGCATGAACAGTTCATGACCGAAACAGCCCTGATGGCCGACATTGTGTTGCCGGCCACCATGTTTCTCGAACATGACGATTTTTATCAGGGCGGCGGGCACCAGCATATATTGCATGGCCTGAAGCTCATCGATGCTCCGGGGGAATGCCGTTCAAACCATGCTGTTTTATGCGCGCTGGCGAAACGCGTGGGCGCGGAGCATCCCGGGTTCAATATGTCAGAGCGTGAAATTATCGATCATACATTGCAGACATCTGGCTGGGGCACTCTGGAGGAGCTTGAGGCCAAACGCTGGATAGATTGCCAGCCTGATTTCGAGACATCCCATTACCGCAACGGGTTTGGCTGGCCCGACGGCAAATTCCGGTTCAAGCCGGATTGGCCAAACCTTCCTTATCCGGGCGTGGGGTTCAAGGAGTCTGTCGTGCAGGTTCCAGAGTTTCCCGATCACTGGGAGGTGATCGAAGCCGCGGATGAGGCGCATCCCTTCCGGCTGGTCACAGCTCCGGCGCACAATTATCTCAACTCATCATTTTCCGAGACGCCGACATCGCAGGCAAAAGAGGGAGCGCCGGCAGCGATGATTCACCCCGATGATCTGGCGGAATTGGGAATAGAGGATGGTGCGTATATCGAGATGGGCAATGAGCGCGGCGAGATCAAATTGCTGGCGCGCGCCTTCGAGGGCATTCTAAGGGGCGTTGTGATTGTCGAATCCATTCCGAAGAACGAAAAGTTCGAAGGCGGAGAGGGCATCAACACGCTGACAGGCGCGGATTCCCCCGGACCCTTTGGCGGCGCGGTGTTCCACGACAATCACGTGTGGATCAGGAATGCCAGTTGAAAAATCGACCCGTAAACCGAAGCCAAAATTGCTGGTCCCCTTTTTCGTTCAGGAATTTAACCCAGCTCTTTTATCTTGAAATTCAGCCCGCCCATGGGACAGAGCGTCACGGTCGATTGAATTTTCGCCGGAACCTCTCCCACATATTCCGGGTCGAAACGCCTGAGCAGCGTCACCAGCGCCAGCATGTTCTCACTCTGTGACAGCGCGCCGCCGATGCAGGCGCGCTTTCCGGCCGAGAATGGCAGATAGGAATATTTTACGCGTTTTTTCATGCGCTCGGGTGAGAAGCGCTCGGGGCGGAACACTTCCGGGTCATTCCAGTATTTCGAGCTGTGATGGGTGAGGTAGGTGCACATCACCACCTTGTCGCCCTTATGGATTTCATGGCCATCGATGACATCGTCGCCAGCGGCCACCCGGATGAGCGCCCAGATAGGGGGATAGAGACGCATGGTCTCCTGCAGGACCTGGCGCGTATAGCTCAACTGCGCGACCTGATCCCAGGTTGGTTCATTGTCGCCGCATATCTCGTTGGCCTCGGCGCGGATCTTGTCCGCGACGCCGGGGTTCTGCGAGAGCAGATACAGGCACCAGGCCAGGGTGAGCGCGGTCGTTTCGGTGCCGGCCCACAGATACTGTTTCATCTCGTCGACCACTTGCTGGTGATCGAACTCGGGGAAATCCGGATCTGCTTCGGCTTCCAGTATCATATTGAGAAGCGTTTTTTCCCGATGCTCAAGGCTTGGTGCGCCAAGGATGGAGTCGGGTATCTTGGCCCAGTGTTCCATGGCCTTGGCGGCTTCGGCCTCACTCACTTCTACCAGTTCACCGGAAGCCTTCTTAAGGCGGATTTCCTTGTGGTTCATCACGTTGGTATAGGTTTTGACCATGCCGAACACGAAATGCGGGTTGAACGGCATTTTCCGGTCGAACAGTGCCTTGCACACCATGTCGGCTGCGAGCGTCCAGGTCTGCTCGACCATTTCAACGGTCTCGCCTGTTTTGGCCAGCTCCGCCCAGATTTCAGATTTGCTGCGAATCGCTTCCATGAGGAACGGGAAATATTCCTCGAACTTGTTCGGGTGAAAAGCTCCCTGCTGGGGCTTGCGGATTTTCTGCCACAAAGCGCCGTCCACGGTGATCATGCTCTTGCCGAACACCGGGCGCATGCCATCGAAATATTTCGTGTAATTATCCGCGTTCTCAACCAGCACGCGTTTGAAATGCTCGACATCCGACAGCAGGATAATACGCTGGTTTTTCAGATTGATGGGGATCACGCCGCCATACTTGTCCGCCAGCCTCATAAGAAGCTGCATCGGGTTTTCCGCATTCATGAGCGGCGTGAGTTTGAACCAGATACTCTGCTCTTCGCCGAGCCCGTGGGCGTGATCATAAGCGACTGTCATGGAGTGTCCTTCAACGCTTTTAATTCTAGCGTGCAGTGTGTTGCGTAATGCGTTGCCGTTTCCCGGCAAGACGTCGTTCTGGTTACTGGGTTATCGATATGGTTCCACCCCGTGAATTATGTGGAATCTAGTAACATTAGCCGTTTCACATTGTCCATATGGGCTCTTTGAATAGGGTTAGCGTGCTGCGCTGCTTTATGGCGATGCGTCCTAATGCCGCTTGAGGTCCGGACCTCTATTCTTCCGACCTTAAACTAATGGCGGCGAAAACAAACCATTTGCAGCCTGCCAGCTATTTTTGAGTACCACTTGTTCACCCTCAACTTGAATTTGATCCGATGCAACCAGCCGCAAAGCATGGGGGTACAGCTTGTGTTCAGCCGCCAGCACCCGCGCCGCCAGCTCATCTGCTGTATCGTCAGGCAGCACCGGAACGGCGGCTTGCGCTATTATCGGTCCTGCATCCATTTCGGTACGCACAAAATGCACCGTGCACCCGCTGAGCTTTACCCCTGCTTCGATTGCGCGCTCATGGGTGTGAAGGCCCTTGAATGCAGGTAGCAGCGAGGGGTGGATATTGAGTTGTTTGTCGCGCCAGCCCTCAACGAAACTGTTCGTCAGAAGCCGCATGAAACCCGCATTGCAGATCAAATCAACTTCGGCCTCTTTCAGCGCCGTATCGAGGTCCGCCTCGAACGCTTCACGGGAGGGATAGGTTTTATGATTTATAGCGCGCGCAGCGATGCCTGCCCGGGTGGCAATTTCCAGTCCTTGAGCATCTGGGTTGTTGGAAATAACCTGAGTTATTACAGCAGGATAATCAGGTTTGTTACATGCATTTATTAAAGAAGACATGTTGCTACCGCGCCCCGATATCAACACTCCGACACGCTTGCGTTGGCTCATGACTCAAAGTCCAGTTCACCGGAAAAACGGACCTGTTCGTCTCCCTGCTGTGCCTCAATGTCCCCCAGCCGGAACGCGCTCTCGCCAGCTTCGGTGAGAATGGAAATGACATCGCCGGCGCTGGATGCGGAAACCACAAACACGAGCCCCGCGCCACAATTGAAAGTCCGCAACATTTCATCTCTTGAGACGCCGCCCTGGCTCGCCAGCCATCCGAATACCGATGGGACGGCAAGTGCGCTCAAATCGACATGCGCACTCATGCTGTTCGGCAGAACGCGGGGCAGATTTTCCTTCAACCCGCCGCCGGTAATATGGGCGAGCGCTTTTACGCCGTCAGTTTCGCGAATGGCTTTGAGCGCGGCGCGAACATAAATCCGTGTCGGCGTCAGCAGGGCGTTTCCGAGCGAAATATCAGTTTTGAAGGG
>CAYOEI010000369.1:0-7862 GCA_964402825.1 uncultured Hyphomicrobiaceae bacterium | reverse complement strand
CTCCGAGTGGTTCGGCAATGTGACCATTCCGGCGTAGTTCTTCAGGAGCTATTTATTAATCCTTTTTAGCAGTTCAAAGCAGCAGCGCATATGACTAATCTGTGACAATTCTTTGCCGAAGCCGGCGAGGGGCGGCAAGCTAGGAAGGTTTATGTTATGCGCGTGCAACAACTTTCCTATTCTCGTCAGCATGTGTATTCGTCGCGGCTGAAGCTTGCCATTGACACCGTGTGCTTATTGCTGGGGCTTATCTTACTGCTGCCTCTTTTTCTGATAGTAGCGATCTTGCTAAAACTCGATAGCCCGGGCGCGATATTCTCTTATCAGGAGCGGATTGGGCAAGGCGGACGGTCGTTCTGGACTTTTAAGTTCCGGACGATGTGTGTCGAGGCAGAGCTGTTTGGTGCAGCGCTTGCCGTACGCGCCGGTAAAAGGGTCACGCGAGTCGGGCGATTCTCCAGACACAGCAAGATCGACGAGCTCCTAAAACTTTTCGATGTGTCTGCCGGCAGTATAGCTCTTGGCGGGTCGCGGCCCGAAGCACCTCAATTCACTGAATTCTATAAGCCTGCGCATCCAAGTGAGATCTTGAGATGAATATTGGCGAAATCCAGCTTCTTTGCACGTTGGGTCCGGCATCCCTAAATGACAGGGTCATCCATTGGCTGGAGTGTGTTGGAGCTTCGCTGCTCCGTATCAATCTGTCGCATACGAAGATTGAGGACTTGGAGCGAATCGTGAATTTCGTCCAAATGCGGACTGGCGTTCCAATTTGCCTCGACACCGAAGGCGCGCAGCTTCGTACTGGCCCTTTGGTCGATGGCAAAATCGCGGTACGGGAGAATCGCTTTTTGACGGCTCACGCAAGACCGGTGCCGGGCGATGAGTTCAATATTAGCCTTTATCCAGGGTATGTCTGCCAACAGCTCGAAATTGGTGACTTCGTCAGCATCGACTTTAACGCGGTTCTGACGCAAGTTGTGGAAAAGAAAAACAACACAGCAATCCTAAGAATCCTAAACGGCGGGGAGATTGGTCAGAACAAAGCAGTCACAGTGCAGCGCTCTCTTAAGATGGCCCCCTTAACCGAAAAGGATCTGGCGGCCATCTCGATTGGTCGTAAGATGGGCGTTAGGCATTTCGCCCTTTCCTTCGCGCGTCGTGAATCAGACGTCGATTTTTTCAGGAGCAAAGTCGGTGCCAAAGCGACTATTATTTCCAAGATTGAATGCCGAAGTGGCTTAGACAACTTAGAAGCTATTGCCTCAAAATCAGATGCTATTTTGATTGACCGCGGTGACCTATCTCGGGAGGTGCCGATAGAGCAGATTCCCGCGGTTCAGAAACAGATTATTCGAAGAGCAAAGGTTCATGTCAAGAAAATCTATGTCGCGACAAACCTGCTCGAATCCATGACGAGTTCTCCGACTCCGACCCGGGCCGAAGTGAATGATATCTATAATACGCTCGAGGATGGAGCCGATGGCTTGGTCTTGGCCGCGGAAACGGCCATCGGTCGCTATCCGGTTAACTGCGCTAAGATGGTCGTCAAGGTCATTCGGCAATTCCAACAGAAGGCAGAAATTGGGGCGCGTGCTTTTCCGATCCACCCGTCCTCGCTCCTTGAAGAAGTGGAACCCCATGGCGGGCGGTTGGTGTGCCGTACTTCAGAACCGACCGAGGACCTCGAGATCAAAGGCTTGCCGACAATCGCAATCGGCTATGACGAATTGACCGACGTCGAGCAGATCGCCCGTGGCACCTACTCACCAATTTCCGGCTTTATGGACAAGGATTGCCTCAAATGCGTCCTCGAGAACAACCGGCTTCCCTCCGGGTTGGCTTGGACAATGCCAATTGTGTTGGCTGTGCCCAAGGAGACTGCAAGGCTCTTTGCGAAAGGCGATCGCGTCGTCTTAACCAGAAAAGACGGGTTCCAGCACTCTATTCTAGATATCTCCGGGACCTACCAGTTCGAGCTGAATGTTCTTGCGCGCAAATGGTTCGGTACCGACTCCGAGGAACATCCCGGCGTGGCTCGCATACTCGCGCGCGGCAATCATTTTTTGTCTGGCAACGTGACACTTATCCGTCCTCTGCCCTTGCCATACCGGCGTTATGATCTCACGCCGGCCCAACTTCGCATGATCTTTTCGCATAAGGGCTGGACTAGGGTGGTCGGTTTCCACAGCCGCAATCTCGTCCATCGGGCCCATGAAGCTGTCCAACTGGCCGCCTTGGAGCGCTCCCACGCCGATGGTTTATTAGTTAATCCAGTAATTGGGAACACAAAACGAGGAGATTTCTTGCCGCAACTCATCCTTGCTGGTTACCAAACCATGCTGGATTACGGCCTGTATCCACCGGGCAAGGTGGTGCTCGCAAGCTTCATCACTTACCCAAGATTTGCCGGGCCCCGTGAGGCCGTTTTCACAGCCCTATGCAGAAAAAACATGGGCTGCAGCCATTTTATCGTTGGACGGGATCATACTGGCGTGGGTGGTTTCTACGGCGCGAATGATAGCAAGGCACTGTTTTATGAGCTTGGCGACATTGGAATTGAACCCATTTTCTTTGACACCATTGGTTACGACGAAAAAGGCGAGCGCTATGTTGACTTGAGTGCTTGTAAGACCGCCACGCCCATCAGTGGCACAGAGATTCGACAGGCATTGAGCGAGGGAGAGGCGCTGCCGAACTGGATGATGCGAATAGAGGTGCAAGACGTGATCCGTGCGCAGCAAAAGATGAATGGCCCCCTGTTCCAAGCATAAAGTTGGGGTGGGGATGATCTGATCTGCATTGCACCCGATGGAGCAGTGGGAAAACGGCTCCACATGCCAACGTGCTCAACACGAGCGGTTCGTGCGTTTCCCTTAGGCGCATTGTCGGCTCGTGGCTCGTCACATTCAGATGGACGTGACGCGTCGCAAAAGAATTGCTAGATGGGGATAATAAATGGTTGCTGAAAATCGACACTTCAGAAATTCTCATGGAATAAACCCCGATCGTCCTCAATTGGGAACGGTGTTATGGCTCCTTGGGCCGACTTCATCTGGCAAAACGACCCTCGCCACACGTGCGGTTGTTGATTTACGCAAGAATGGTATTCCCGTCATTTTCTACGATGGCGATGAGGTCCGCGATTTCTTTGGATCTAACTTTGGATTTGGCGCAGAGAACCGATTGCACGTGGTTTCCGTGTTGACCCATTTGGCCAACAAGGCGGTCGAGGCGGGGCTCCACGTTGTTGTTGCTGCACTTACCGCGGGGAGGGATTCTCGGGATTATGTCCGCGAGAACGTCAGAAACCTTAAACTTTGTTATGTTTCCTGTTCCCTTGAAACCTGTGCACAAAGGGATCCAAAAGGACTGTATAGAAAAGCGATCAACGGAGAGATTGACACTCTAATCGGTTACAAAAGCGAATATCGCCCACTGGACAATCCGGACCTCATTCTTGATACCGAGCGATATTCGATAGACGAACTGGTGTCCCAGATTGTTACACCGTATTATCAGAAGTGATAAATGTTGGCGAAATGGTAGCCTTAGAATTCCTCCACGACGACCTCTATATTCTTGGAATCATCGCAATATTTTGCATGGTACAATCCGTATTTGGCATGGGGTTGCTTATTTTTGGCACACCGACATTAATTATCCTCGATGTCCCTTTTCTTGAATGTTTATTTTATCTGATCCCCGCATCCCTAACGATTAGTCTTTTGCAGTTAGCCCCTCAGGGATCGCTCCGAAATCTGAATATCGGGCCATCCATTCCCTTGCTCGTTATTGCTGTAACTGCGGGATTTCTGCTTCACATGCTTCCGTTTGATGCCATTCGGCTAGACGGTTTGATTGGGGTCGTCTTGCTGTGTTACGGCCTTGCGCGCGTATTCACTCGCATCGGCGTAATCGCGTCTGAATTTGTGCGCCATCGCTACTATTCCATGCTGGTAATGATGGGCGTGTTACACGGAGTATCAAATATGGGAGGGGCAATCCTCGCTATTGTGTCATCCGCACGCTTTTCCGACAAGAACGAGTTGCGCACGTTTACGGCTGCGAACTATGCTGTGCTCGCTGCGTCGCAGCTTGTGCTTCTGTTGTTTGAGATAGAGCACAAGCAAATTGTCGGCATGCTAGCTTCATCTCTTCTTGCCCTAACCGTGTATACGTTTGTTGGTAAGCACATGTTTGGGTCAATTGGCACAAGACAATTTCACAAGCTTTTCACAGGGTTCATTTTTGCTTATTCGGCAGCCTTACTCTGGAAGTACTTTCTAACCACTTAAATTGCCCCTCGCATTTTTCAGTGGCGCCAAGGCATGAGGACATCTCTCCCGCTCCGAGCATTCATTCTTTGTTTGCCCCCGCGCGCTGCTCTTTCCTTCTTCCGTCACGGCCCACATCATCAAATTGCGGTCCTTCCGAAAAGTCAGCCCTTGACAGCCGCAAGCTCGAATGCATCGGGGCACTTCGGCGCATGGACCGAGGCCCGATATCGAATCTTGGAGGTCCGTATCAGTGACTTTTCATAGCGCTCGAATCCCATTCTTCACTTAAGGCGTGAAGGGATCTCGTATCCATAAAATTCCATTTCCTCCTGGACTTCGGGGATAATTGCGTTGAGCTGCTGCTGGTCGAGACGGAACCATTTTTCCTGGCGACCAGGATCAACCATTTCTTCGGCCTTACGAAGCATATCGTCATTGTATCCAAGTCCACAATGATCAAAAATTTGCCGAAAATAAGTTTTGGGATTTTCCATTAGATCCTCATAACGAAAAGAGAATACTCGACCCTTTTCTAACGTGGCGAGATCTTCTCTGGCTTTTTTATTGCATATCGCCCACTGTCGTGCGACCACTTTTAGCTTGCCATGTTTCTTCAGATCTTGCTCAATTCCCTTATATCGCGGTCCATATATTGAAACATATTTCTTCTTCAGAACTTTCTTACGAAGTAGGTCTGTGGCCAAATGCCCCGCATAGTAAGGAAGTTGGGTTATCGGTGTAGACGCGAGAGACCGGCGGATGCCTTTCAAAGTTTTTGTTCGTTGCCATTTCAGCTCCATAGAATTTATGTATGAGAATGGATTTCGGGTAATGTGCAGATAAGTGGCCTCTGGGAAAATCGCATTAACATAGGGCACCTTCAGAATATTGGCGGGCGTCTTCTCCATAATTTTCCGATCGCCATGGCGCGACTGATAATTAAGGAATCGGCCACGAATGTAGTTCGTCACCTTTTTTGTAGCATCATTTTCACCAAACTCGTCATGCTGCCGACCAGGATCGGCATAGAGCCATAGCGTTCGGGGTTCGTACCAGGTAACAATATCCGTGTGTAAACCAATCAAATTCTGCGTTACGCCAGTGCCAGAACGATAATTCCCTATCAGAAGAATCGGATGTCTTAGTCTTTCTGTCATTACAAAGGTCCCAATCAATTGAGCGGAGTATAGTCATCCGCGGCATGCTCGCCTTCCTTGATGAGCTGCTCCGTCGTACTGCAATAATTGTGGAAGTTTACCACGCACCCTACTGGATTAGTCGCGATGAAAACAACCAGAGGAGAGACACATTCGGATGTGAAGAAATGCCCATGAGATGGGACGAGGGGAACCACTTCAACAACCGCACTCAAAAGAGTTACCACTTCTTATCTCCGTACTCTAATTGACGACAACAACTCAGTGGCTCAGGGTCAATTTGGGAGCACCGCAGATGAGAAACTCGTCAGATACGGACGCGCGCGCCACGGGGTCGGCGAGCGTCTCAAGCAGCGACATCGAGCTAATCGCTGAGGGGAATAAGCTAACCCAAACATTCGGGCTGCGCCTCAACGGGTCAGACATTCCACAGGTCGCGGCCATATTCAACGCCGGTATAAAGCTCCACGTGAACGACACGGATGCTGTCGCACCCTCTCCACTGCCCCACGGCAAAGCTACCGACCATGCCATGGCATTTGCCGGTTCGGCCCTTGATGTCTCATCCAAACAACCAACCCCCACCACGGTCATGTGGACGCCTGCCGCATGGGATGCAGTGAGCAACGTTGGCGCCCAACAGCGTCCGTCGGACATCTCTTACATTAATCAAGAAATTGTGGCTCGAAACGGTTGGGTGGCCGACAATTCGATTACTCTTACCATCGGGGGAATCGGCGAAGGCACAGCAGCATTCTATTACGGAGCATTGTCAACCGCACCGCGAGTGTACGCCGAATGGACGTTGCCCAGTGGCGAGGGCCTGACGGGTTCTGGCTTGCCCACCAGTTCTGACGACGGTGACGAACTGCAAGCCACCCTGCAATTAAATGGCGGTAGCGAGGACCAGCATTCGACGCCATCGGTCACCACTGACAAGGACGATTATGCTCCCGGCGAAGCCGCCACAATTACGACGAACGGTTTTGATGTCGGTGCGACCGTGACCTTTGAAGTCGATCACGTCTCTGACGCTGGCAGCGATGGGGTCTTTGGAACTGTTGACGACACAATCGTTGAGCTTGGCGGTAAAGGACATGACCCCTGGACCGTGACCGATGGTGGGGATGGCGATCTCGACGAAGCGGCCAACGGAATCATCATCACCGAATGGTATGTGAACCCGGATGATTCCCTCAACGAACGGTTCCTGTTGACCGCGACTGACACAGCGACGAACCTGGTGGCGAGCACATCATTCACCGATGCCCCAACAATCGTGGAAGCACGAATTTCTTCAAGCACGGACGACGTCGAGGAGCGCCAATCGGGTTCAGTTAAATTCACGAGCAGCGACCTCGAGCTGGTCGACGACAATCCAACCAGGCCCGGCCAGACCATCGGACTTCGCTTCAACGGGTTGGACATTCCTCAGGGCTCGATCATTGTCAGCGCCTATATCCAATTCCAGGTCGATGAGATCAGCACGGGGGCGGCAACGCTTCAGATCCACGGCGAAGACGTCGACAATGCCGCGGCGTTTATCGATACAGCCAATGACGTCACATCCAGACTAGCGACAGCGACCACCGCCACGGTGGCGTGGTCGCCGCCCGAGTGGCTGACGGTGGGCGAGGCTGGCGCCGATCAGCAGAGCGCGGATATCTCCTCCATCATTCAGGAGATTGTGAGCCGGGCAGGTTGGACGGCCAATAACTCGATCGCCTTACTCGTCGCCGGAAGCGGGGAGCGGACCGCGGAAGCCTTTGATGGCAATGCGGCGGCAGCGCCGCTGCTTCATGTCGAATGGCAGGTACCCACCGGCGATCCGGTGGCCTTCAACACCCCACCTGATGCCGACACCAACCCCGATCAGATCACCGAGCTTGCCGCCGCAGGCACAGCGATCGGCATTACCGCCTCGGCGCTGGACCCCGATCCCGGCGATACGGTCACCTATAGTGTTGATGACCCGCGCTTTGCCATCGATGCGAACACCGGTGTCATCACGCGCTCGGCCGCGGGGACGCTCGATTTCGAGACCGAGCCGACAATCAACATCACTGTGACGGCAACCTCTTCAGACTTCAGCACCGACAACCAGGTCTTCGCCCTCGGCGTCCTCAATGAACCGGAACCGGTGGCCTTCAACACCCCACCCGACGCCGACAGCATTCCCGATCAGCTTGCCGAAAATGCCGCCGCCGGCACACCGGTCGGCATCACCGCCGCGGCCGACGATCCCGATCTCGTCGATACGGTCACCTATAGTGTCGATGATAGCCGCTTTGACATCGATGCCAACGGCGTCATTACGCGCTCGGCCACGGGGACGCTCGATTTCCAGACCGAGCCGGCCATCACCCTCACTGTGACAGCAACCTCTTCAGACTTCAGCACCGCCACCGAGGCATTCGACCTCAGC
>CAYOEI010000368.1:0-8542 GCA_964402825.1 uncultured Hyphomicrobiaceae bacterium | reverse complement strand
CACGCGGCATGGGAATGCGCGCCGTTTTCGCCCTGAAAGGCTATTTTATTTTCGTTCGGATCGTCCATGGCTCGCCCGGAGTAAATTTCCGCAAAATCAGGAAAACGATAAACTGAAAACGCGGAGCCCGATTACCGGTGTTCGGCATCGAGCAGCGCGCGTGCCCTCTCAAGGTCGGCGGGAGTATCGACGCCGACCGGCACCGTGTCAACGAGGCCAACGTCGATGCGCATTCCGGCTTCAAGTGCGCGAAGTTGCTCAAGCTTCTCGCGATTCTCAAGTGTTGAGCAGGGCAAGGAAACAAATTTCGAAAGCGCGGCGCGGCGAAAAGCATAAAGACCGATATGATGATAGAGCGGGCCGTCCCCATAAGGCGCTCTGGCGCGTGTAAAATAAAGAGCGCGCATCACCAGCCCATCAGCGGACCCGGCGCCAACCACCTTCACCACATTGGGATCGCTGCGCTCCGCTTCGTCCGTAATTTGAGCTGCAAGCGTTGCAATATCGACCTGCGATTGCGCCAAAGGTTCAATGCAGGCCGTTATTAAGGCGGGGTCGAGTGTTGGCAAATCTCCCTGGAGGTTGACGATAATATCGAAGATACCTTGCGGGTCGATTGCCTCGACCGCCTCATGAACACGGTCCGTACCGCTCTCATGTTCGCTCCGGGTCATTACGGCCTCGCCGCCGGCTTGTTCGACCGCATCACGTATTTCGGGCGCATCGGTTGCCACAATCGCACGGCCAGCCTTGGCTTCCATCGCCCTGCGCCACACATGCACGATCATCGGCTCACCGTGAATATCGGCCAGGGGCTTGCCTGGCAGACGGTTCGCCTGCATACGTGCGGGGATCACAATTAGCGTTTGCGGCATGGTCTGTATCCGTTAGGAGTCGCGGAGAATCATGCTAACGAATTATCCGCCTCAGGAGCGTGTTGCAACAACGCTCCAAAACTTTATATTCAGCGCCAAATTCCCGGTGACCGCCTACACATAAAGGGCATGCACATTGGGACGGCATTAATGGGAAGTCTGAGGGTTGCCTTTCATGGACAGTTTTGAAATTAACAAAATCGCCGGCGCAGTACTGCTGGCTTTGCTGGTCTTATTCGGGACCAAGACCATGAGCAATATCATGTTCAAGGCACAGAAGCCCGAAAAACCAGGCTATGAGGTCGAAGTCGCGGGAACAGCTGACCAAGCTGCGGGCAAAGCCGCCGAGGTGGAGCAAGTACCCTTTGCCACGATACTGGCCCAGGCCAGCGCGGAGAAAGGGAAGGGCCAGGCTAAGAAATGTTCGGCCTGCCACACTTTCAATAATGGCGGCGCCAACAAGATTGGTCCCAATCTCTATGGAATCATGGGACGCGCGCTCGGCTCGGCTGACGGCTTTGCCTACTCCGCGGCAATCAAGGACAAGGGCGGCAAGTGGGATTATGAAACGCTGAACCAATTCCTGGCCAGCCCGAAGAGTTTTATTAAAGGCACCAAGATGGCCTTTGCCGGCATCAAGAGAGATAGCCAGCGCGCGGACCTCATTCTCTTTCTGCGCGAACAGGGGGACGACAAGCCGCCACTGCCCACTCCTTAAGCGGTTCTAACAAATATTTAATTTGGCGGAATTTCGCCAGCGCGCCATGGTAGAGCCCGTTAAGGGGCAACGGTTTTTTTTAATTGCTTGAGGCAAAACTCATGGCCATGCGTATTTTCCGGTTCCTGCCCGCGCTCCTGCTTGCGTTTGCTTATCTTGCCGCCCAGCCACAAGGCGCAACAGCGGCAGGGATTAAACGCCATCATGCTCTTTCTCTTATTGGCGCGCCAAAATATCCTGCTGATTTCAAAAATTTCGACTATGTGAACCCCAATGCGCCCAAGGGCGGCAGAGTACGCATGTCCGCCATCGGCTCCTTCGACAGCCTCAATCCGTTCGTCCTGAAGGGGGTGGCGGCATCGGGTAGCGGCCTCATTTATGACCAGCTGATGGGTGGCTCACTGGAGGAACCCTCTACCGCCTATGGACTGCTCGCCGAATGGGTGAGCTATCCGGAAAATTTCAGCTCCGCCACGTTCAAGCTGCGTGAAGGCGCTTCCTGGCATGATGGAATGCCGGTCACCGTCGAAGATGTGATATTTTCTCTCGATGCCCTTAAAACCAAGGGGCACCCTTTTTACAAAAAATATTACAAGAATGTCGCAAGCGTGGCAGAGACCGGCGAACGCGAAATCACATTCACCTTCGACGTCACGGGCAACCGGGAGTTGCCGATGATAGTCGGGGAACTCACTATTCTTCCAAAGCATTACTGGACCGGCAAGGACAAGGACGGCAACCCGCGGGATTTTTCAAAGACCACGCTCAAGCCGCCGCTGGGTTCAGGCCCCTACCGCATCAAAGAGGTGAAGGCGGGCCGGTCGCTAACCCTGGAGCGCGTGAAAAACTATTGGGCGAAAGACTTGCCCGTAAAGCTCGGTCAGGACAATTTCGATGAAATCCGTTTCGAATATTACCGCGACGCGACGGTCGCCTTCGAAGCCTTCAAGGCTGACAGGCTCGACTATTACAACGAAACCAGCTCCAAGAACTGGGCTACCGCCTATGACTTCAAGGCGATTAAGAATAAATGGATTAAACGTGAACTCGTTGAGCTCAAACGCGGCCAGCCCATGCAGGCTTTCGTGCTCAATACGCGGCGGAAAAAATTCAAGGACCCGCGTGTTCGCCGCGCCTTCAGCTATGCCTTTGATTTCGAATGGGCCAACCAGAACCTTTTCTACGGCCAGTACAAACGCATCACGAGCTATTTTCAGAACACCGAGCTGGCTTCCTCCGGCCTGCCGCTGGGCCTTGAGCTGGAAATCCTCAATGGCATAAAAGACCTTATCCCCAAGGAAGTTTTCACGACAGCTTTTGAAAACCCGTCATCGGATGGCTCGGGCTCTATCCGCAATAACTTGCGTGCCGCACTCAAGCTGTTCAAGTCCGCTGGCTGGAAAGTGAAAAACCGCAAGCTTGTGAACAAAAAAGGCAAGCAGATGGAAGCGAATTTCCTGCTGGTCTCGCCGCAATTCGAACGCATCGTCCAGCCCTATATGCGCAACCTGGAACGCCTCGGCATCAAGACATCCTTGCGCGTCGTGGACGTTCCGCAATATCGCAGGCGCCTCGATACCTTTGATTATGGCATCATCGTCGGATCGTTCGGCCAGTCCCAGTCGCCGGGCAACGAGCAGCGCAATTTCTGGGGTTCGGCCTCGGCTGACGAGAATGGCAGCCGCAACCTGATAGGAATCAAGAACCCGGCTATCGACAAGCTGATCGACAAGATTATCTTTGCCGAGAACAGAACCGAACTCGTTGCCGCCACCAACGCCCTCGACCGCGTCCTGCTGTGGAACCATTATGTCGTGCCGCAATGGTTTGCGCCTTACACCCGCGTTGCCCATTGGGATCGTTTTGGGCGCCCTGAAAAATTCCCCTCGCAGTCAGTGGGTTTCCCCAATGTCTGGTGGTGGGACAAAACAGCTGCTAAAAACCTGGCGGCTGAAAAGTGACCTGGGCGCCACTCAAACGCACAGCTCTTGCTTCTGTTCTTTGCTGCGCACTCGCTTTGGTCCTGCTTACCGGGACGGGGCACGCAGCGGAGCGCCGCCACGGACTATCCACCTTCGGCAAACTCAAATACGCCTCTGACTTCACCCATTTTGACTATGTGAACCCAAAAGCCCCCAAGGGCGGGCGCTTGTCGATGATCGGTACTGCCGGTCTCATCACCTTCAACTCCCTTAATGGCTTTATTCTGAAAGGCGACTCGGCGCAGGGCCTTGGCTATCTGTTCGATACCCTGATGACGCCGGCCCAGGATGAACCCGACTCCATGTATGGCCTTGTGGCAAAGTCCGTTGAGCTTGCCGACAACCGCAAATCAGTGACCTTTTATTTGCGTGGCGAGGCCAAATTTGCCGATGGCTCACCGCTTCGAGCGCAAGACGTGGTCAACTCCTTCACGCTGTTGAAGGAGAAGGGGCATCCGCGCATCGCCCTGCAACTGCGCGATGTGGACAAGGTCGAGGCGCTGGACCCTTCAACAGTGCGCTATAATTTTACGGGAAATCAAATCCGCGACCTGCCCGCAATCATCGCCGGACTGCCGATATTCTCAAAAGCCTATTACGACACCCATGATTTCTCAAAAACCACACTGAAGGCGCCGCTTGGGTCCGGGCCTTACAGGATATCGAAGATGAAACAGGGCAGTTTCATCATCTTTGAACGGCGAGAGGATTACTGGGCGAAGGATTTGCCCGTAAATACCGGCCGCTTCAACTTCGCGGAACTGCGCTATGAATATTTCCGCGACCGCACGGCGGAGTTTGAAGCCCTCAAGGCAGGTGAGTATGATCTGCGCGAGGAGTTCACGTCCAAAACCTGGGCCAACGAATATGATATCCCTCAGGTGCGCGAGAATAGACTGCTGCGCCTCACACTCCCCGATGCCCGCCCGTCAGGGGCGCAAGGGTTCTTCATCAATGTCCGGCGCAAGAAATTTTCCGACCCGCGCGTGCGCAAGGCGCTCGACTATGCTTTTGATTTCGAATGGACCAACAAGAACCAGTTTTACGGGCTGTATAAACGCACCAACTCTTTTTTCGAGAATTCCGACATGAAGGCATCGGGACCACCTGATGATGCCGAGCGCGCCCTGCTGGAGCCCTACCGCGACACACTCCCCAAAGAGGTTTTCGAGGCTCCCTACAACTCACCGGTTTCCAATAGTTCGGGGCAGGATCGCACATTATTGCGCGCCGCCTCAAAACTGCTCAAGCAAGCCGGCTGGACGATTCAAGACGGGATGCGTACAAATCGGCAAGGTCAAAAGTTTGAACTCGAATTCCTGATCTTCTCCCCCACTTTCGAGCGGATTATCGCGCCGTTTGTGAAAAATCTCAAAATCCTGGGGATCGCCGCCCGCATCCGCCTCGTGGACCCCTCGCAATACCAGGCGCGGCTGAAAACGTTTGATTTCGATATCATTACCCAGCGTTATGTGCTGCGCGTGACGCCGGGCATTGAAATCCGCTCCTATTGGGGCTCCAAATCCGCTGATACTCCCGGCAGCTTCAATCTTTCCGGCATCAAGGACCCGGTTATCGACGCGTTGATCGAAAAAGTTATCGGGGCGAAATCGCGCAAAGAGCTGGTGACCGCCACCCGCGCCATAGACCGCGTGTTGCGGGCGCGCCATTATTGGGTGCCCCACTGGTACACGGCCGCGCATAATCTGGCCTTCTGGGACAAGTTTTCGCGACCCAATATCAAACCTCTTTATGGTCGCGGGGTTATCGAGACCTGGTGGTACGATGAAGCGAAAGCTGCCAAACTGGAAGCGACTCGATAGAGTGCTTTTCATTTAAAGCGAACCATAGGGCTTGCGTCATTATTAGACGTCATTCCGGTGTAAGCCGGAATGACGTGTTTGAGTAAGAAATCAGATATTTCAGTCAAACCCAAAAGACACGCGCCATTAAGATGAATTGATAGCTCATGACCGCTTATATCCTGAGAAGGCTGCTTCTGATCCTGCCCACAATGCTGGGCATCATGATCGTCAGTTTTACCGTTGTGCAGTTCGCCCCGGGCGGGCCGGTGGAGCGCGTCATCGCGCAACTGACCGGAACTGACGTTGCCGCAACCGCGCGCATCGGCGGGACCGGCGGCGGTGACTTCGGCACCTCCGCCCAGTCACAAACCAACACCGGTACGGGCGATACCGCCACATCATCGAAATATCGGGGCGCGCAGGGGCTCGACCCGGAATTCATCAAATCCCTTGAGAAACAGTTCGGCTTCGACAAACCCGCCCATGAACGCTTCGCGCTGATGCTATGGAACTATATCCGCTTCGATTTCGGTGAGAGTTATTTTCGAGATGTGAGCGTCATTGATCTCATCATCGAAAAAATGCCGGTTTCCATATCGTTAGGATTGTGGATGACGCTGCTGTCCTATGGCATTTCAATCCCGCTTGGCATTCGTAAAGCGGTGTCTGACGGGCAGCGCTTCGACGTCTGGACCAGCGGCGTCATTGTCATCGGCTACGCCATCCCCGGATTTCTGTTCGCGGTCCTGCTGATTGTGCTGTTCGCGGGGGGGAGTTTTCTCGACTGGTTCCCGTTGCGCGGTCTCACATCGGAGAATTTCGACCAACTCCCCTGGTACCGGCAAATCATTGATTATTTCTGGCACCTCACTTTGCCCCTCATCGCCATGGCGCTCAGCGCGTTCGCCACCAGCACTTTTCTCACCAAGAATTCCTTTCTGGACGAGATCAAGAAGCAATATGTGGTGACCGCGCGCGCCAAAGGCCTGACCGAGCGCCAGGTGCTCTATGGTCATGTATTCCGCAACGCCATGCTGATAATCATCGCCGGCTTTCCCGGCGCCTTTCTCAGCGCCTTTTTCGCCGGATCGCTGCTCATCGAGACCATCTTCTCGCTCGACGGGCTCGGGCTGCTCAGTTTTGAATCCATCCTCAACCGCGACTATCCAGTGGTGTTCGCGAACCTCTTTATCTTTTCGCTGATGGGGCTTGTTATCTCCCTCATTTCGGACCTCACCTATATGTGGGTTGATCCGCGCATTGATTTTGAGACCCGGGAGGTCTGAAGATGGATCGCAAAGTCCGCGATGAGATCGGGAGCGCCGGTACATCCACCCTTGATCCGGAGGGTCTGGACGCTGCACCGCACAGAAAAAAATTCAGGCTCTCGCCAATCAACGCGCGGCGCTGGCGCAATTTCAAGGCCAACCGGCGCGGCTTCTGGAGCCTGTGGCTTTTCCTTATTCTCTTTTTCGTCTCCCTGTTCGCGGAAATCATCGCCAACGAAAAACCCTATCTCGTCATTTATGACGGCGAGGTGTATTCCCCGGTGCTATTTGCCTACCCCGAGACCGCATTTGGCGGGGAGTTTGAGACCGAAGCCGACTATCGCGACCCCTTTGTTGCGGATCTCATCAAGGAGAAAGGCGGATCGGTTTTCTGGCCGCCAATCCGCTACAGCTACAATACGGTCAATCTCGACTTGCCCGCGGGAAGTTTCAAGAAACCCAACGGCGATAAAGTCCTCATCGGCTTTCCCGCCGCGCCAACATGGATGCTAAGCAGCCTCGTCTGCCCGGGCACAGACGAAAAAACAAAACGTTTTTGCGCACTCAAAAATTACAATTGGCTCGGAACGGACGATCAGGGCCGAGACGTGGTGGCGCGGGCAATCTATGGCTTCCGCCTGTCGGTTATGTTCGGGCTGGTGCTCACCATAATCTCCTCGGTCATCGGCGTTTCGGCTGGCGCGGTGCAGGGCTATTTCGGCGGTTGGGTTGATCTTATCTTCCAGCGCTTTATTGGAATCTGGAACTCGATCCCCTCGCTCTATCTGCTCATCATCATTGCCGCGATCATCGAGCCCAATTTCTGGATATTACTTGGCATCCTGCTGCTGTTTTCCTGGGTGGCGCTGGTTGGCGTGGTGCGCGCGGAATTTTTGCGCGGGCGCAACCTTGAATATATCCGGGCAGCGCGCGCGCTGGGCCTCTCCAACGCCAAGATCATGTTCAAGCATTTGCTGCCCAATGCCATGGTGGCGACGCTCACCTTCATGCCGTTCATCCTCAATGGCTCAATCTCGACGCTGACATCTCTCGATTTCCTCGGCTTTGGCCTGCCACCGGGCTCCCCCTCACTGGGAGAAATGCTTGCGCAGGGCAAAGCCAACCTGCAGGCGCCCTGGCTTGGCATTACCGCTTTCATGGTTATCGCCGTCATGCTGAGCCTGCTCATTTTTGTTGGTGAGGCCGTGCGCGACTCCCTTGATCCGCGCAAAACCTTCGCCGCGCCAACCGCAGCTGAACCTTTACCGGCGACAGCCCTTATGCGCGAAGCTGACAACCCCGAGCCGGTCCATCACAAACCCACTAAGAAAATGACCGGGGAGGCGTTGTTGCGGGTGAACAACCTGTCGGTTGACTTTACCTCCGACGGGCAGAGAACCCATGCGGTGAAAAATGCCTCCTTCGACATCATGCCGGGGGAAACGGTGGCGCTGGTGGGCGAATCCGGATCCGGCAAGACCGTATCGGCGCTCTCGGTGATGCGGCTTCTGCCCTACCCTGCGGCCTCGCATCCATCGGGTGAAGTCATCTATGGCGGGGAAGACCTGCTGCATATGGACGAGCAGCAGTTGCGCGGCATTCGCGGCAACCAGATTTCAATGAGCTTCCAGGAACCGATGTCCTCGCTCACTCCGCTGCACACGATCGAGAAGCAGATTGATGAAATCCTCAAGCTGCATCGCGGCCTTTCCGACACAGCCGCGCGCGCGCGCGTTCTGGAGCTTTTGGACACGGTCGGCATTGAGGACCCGGACGAGCGTCTCAACTCCTATCCGCATCAACTTTCGGGCGGCCAGCGCCAGCGCGTCATGATCGCCATGGCGCTCGCCAATGAACCGGATTTGCTGATTGCGGATGAACCCACGACGGCGCT